>JBOIFK010000021.1:0-5160 GCA_050741585.1 Nitrosospira sp. | reverse complement strand
AAAGCTCGAACGCAAGGCTTCAACATCCAGCCCGCCCACCAAACGCAATCCGCCACTCAGGTGATATGCCGTGCTCAGCGGCTCCAGTTGCCATAAAAACCAGTGCCGCTGCTGGGCGTAGGAGAGTGGTGCCGGCTCCAGAGGATTCCGGCAGGAAATGGCCAGATCCGATCGCACCGGAGTACCGCCACCCGCCAGCCGCTGCGCCAGCCTGTTCCGTTGTTCAGGCGTCAGACGCGCACGCCTTTGCGCAAGGTCGCTGCTATTCGACATGGGCAACTCCCCTGCAAGAGCGCGCGGGCCTGATCGTGACATGATTGCCGACAAGAGACAAATCGGCAAAGATCATGAGTATTCAATCTCGTCAAGCAATTTTGCCTCAACCAATGCCGCCAGACCTGCGACGCTGGGGGATCTGAAGAAGTCCGCCGGATGCAAGTCAACGGCAAAAGCTGCCCGAACCCTGGAAAGAATCTGTATACCCAGCAACGAGTCACCGCCCAGTTCAAACAAGTTGTCATTGATTCCGAGGGCATTGATCCCCAGCAAGTTCTGCCAGATTTCCGCAATGCTCTTCTCCAGTTCGCTGTCCGGGGATATAAAAATGGTCTGCAATGCCGGCCTCGGGTATCTTCCTTGCTCCCCCTGCTTCTTAGGGGTTGCGAATGGCAAAGGCCGGGCAACCAGATCTTGCTGCGTCTGGCTGAGCCTCGTGTTTAAATCGAGGGTAGAGACAATTACCTGGGGCCGCGTCAAACCGTTCACGATGCGCTCGAAAGCCTCGGCCCCTTCCGCCGGCGCGATCCCCACTCCATCCGGCATCGCCATATTCGCGGCCATACCGACTTCTCGCCAGCCATCCCAATTAACCGATACCACGGGGAATACGGATTCGCGATAAGCAGCACGTGCAACGGCATCAAGGTAGGCGTTGGCTGCGCAATAATCGACCTTGCTGAGACCCCCTGCGATGGCTGCAAGCGATGAGCACAGCAACATGAAATCCAGCGATATGTTCTTGAATACAGCCTTCAATGCATGTGTTCCCTGTATTTTAGGAGCAAATATCCTTGCAACCATCTCCTCTGTTTTTGCTGAAATCAGTCCGCTGCCGACTTCACCGGCTGCATGAATAACACCGTGTATCGTGCCGAAGCGTTGATGTGCCTGAGCAACGGCCACTTTTAACTCGGCCTGGATTGCGACATCCGCTTGCAATATCAGGACTTCGGCCCCCAGCGCTTCCAGATGCATGATCTTCTCTATCTTGCGGCGCGTCGAATCCGCTGTGTCCCCGGTTGACAGCACCTTCGGCCAGTGTTCTCGTGAAGGGATCGGCGAACGGCCCAATAGCACCAGTCTTGCCTTCCGGGTTCGGGCCAGATATTCGGCCAGCGTAAGTCCAATTCCGCCCAGCCCGCCCGTTATGAAATAAACACCCTCTTGCCTGAGGCAAGTTTGTGCTGGTGGCTGGCACCGGATGGGCTCGAAGGTTTGAATCCACCGGTGCGGCCCACGATAGGCGACGATGGACGGGACCGCATCGGCTTGCGATTCGGCAAGTATCTGCTTCACCAACCGCGCTTTTGCGACACTGTCGGCAATTTGCAATTCGACGTCGACAAGACGGCAAGTAAGATATGAATATTCCTGCGGAATAACTTTGCATGGCCCGAGCAAACTCGCTTTTTCCGGACGAAGCTGCTCAGTGCCCGTGACATCCTCCAGTTGATTCGCCACAACCGTAATTTCCACTTTTTTATTGGCGGGAATAAGGCCTTTAGCGTTCTCCAGCGCTTGCGCAAGGAAGAACAAGCTAAAAAAATTCTTTGCCTGGTTCTCGGCATGGGACCGTGCCTCAGAGTCCGAGGTCATGCTCCAGAGATGGAAGATATGACTGATAGTTCTGCCGTCATCACGAATACCGTGCAGCAGGAGGTCATAGTCTTGACGCTCTTCAGGGCGCACGGTATAGCGATCTTTGCTCTGCCGCTGAAACGCGAGGCCTGCGGAAACGACGATAGGTTCGATTCCGTGCGTTAGCAAATGAGCGATCAGCGCTGTGCCGAGGTGATGCTCATCCCTGAAGATTACGAGGGATCCGGCCTGATTTGGAAAACGGCCATCGAGTGCGATGCCATCGGCGCGTTGCCATGAAGGTGCATAGAACCAGCCGTCCATCAAGGGAGGAACTGATTGATTATCTTCGTCCATCGGCAATCGGGCAGCGATTCCCGCTTCATTGCGATTTTCAATGCTTCTTTCCAGTCTTTCCGGCTTCACCCAGAACGACTGGCGCTCGAACGGATAGGTCGGCAAGGGAATATGGTGACGGCGCTCGTCGGCGTAGAATTTTTTCCAGTCGATGACAACGCCGTTCAGCCAGAGCTTTCCAAGAGCAAGATAAAAATGTTTCTGAGCCAAATGCGCTTTGCCTGGATGGGGTAAAGATGAAAGAATGAGCTGTTCCGGGTTTACATCGGGATGCCTTCGCGCAAGGGTGACCAGCGTTTCGCCAGGCCCAACTTCCAGCAGAATCCGTGCCGGATTGCTCAGTAGTTCTCTCAGGCCATCGTCAAAGCGCACGGTGCCACGCAAATGCCGTCCCCAGTAATTCGGGTCGGCCGCTTCCTGGGGGGTTATCCAATCACCGCTAAGATTTGAGAAAAATGGAATTTTCGGAGAATGCAGCGCAATGCTGGCGACCATATCCAAAAAAACAGGCAGCATCGGCTCTATCATCGCGGAATGAAATGCATGGGAAACGTGCAACTGCCGGGTTATGACGCCTTTATTCTGGAGATTGGCTTCCACCGCTTCGATTACGGTCAACGGGCCGGATAAAACGCAAAGTTCGGGCCCATTGACCGCTGCGAGATTACAGCTTCCGCTTAAATAAGGCGTAATTTCCGCTTCAGGCAGCATCACCACGAGCATCCCGCCAGTTTCCATTCGTTGCAATAAACGACCTCGCATGGTAACAAGCCGCAAGGCGTCTTCCAGCGAGAAGACTCCCGCAAGGCAGGCGGCTACGTATTCGCCAATACTGTGCCCTATCATTGCCGCGGGCATAACGCCCCATGACATCCACAGTCGCGCCAATGCATATTCGATAACGAAGAGCGCCGGCTGCGTGACTTCCGTTTGTTCGAGCCGCGCTGAGGACACAGCCCGATCGGACTCGTCCGAGCCGGGATATAGAAGCACCCGCAAGTCGAAATCAAGATGCGGTTTCAGCAAATCGAAACAGCGATCAAGCTCCTGCCGGAAAACCGGCTCGTCCTCGTAAAGATCACGGGCCATGTCGACATATTGGGCTCCCTGCCCGGGGAAAAGAAAAGCGACGGCAGGGTTCTCAAACATCACGTGACGGGTGAGAAACCGGTCCGTATCTCGATTCTCCAGAACCCTGGCGGCCTCGTCATTGTCGCGGCAAAACGTGATGGCCCGATGGGTAAACTCCTTTCTCCCGATTTGGAGCGTGTACGCGACATCCGCCAGCGGTAATGGAGAATCCATTGTTAGCCGCTCGTGCATGCGTGCGACCATGGCATCCAGTGCATGACTGCTGCGCGCCGACAGCATGAGCAATTGCCAGGGACGGGAAGGACCGGACTGCTCTGCTGGCGGGGCTTCTTCAAGAACAACATGCACATTGGTGCCGCCGATGCCAAACGAACTGACGCCAGCGCGCCGCGGCGTTGAACCCTCGGGCCACGCCTTGATGGCGGTGTTGACGTAAAAAGGACTCGCGGAAAAATCGATCTGAGGGTTAGGCCGCTCAAAATTCAGGCTAGGCGGGAGAGTCTTATGCTTCAGCGCAAGCGCTGTCTTGATCAGGCCGGCAACCCCAGCAGCGGCATCCAGGTGGCCAACATTGGTCTTGACCGAACCGATGCCGCAAAATCCACGCCTATTCGTGCTTTCCCGAAACGCTTGTGTCAGAGCGGCGATTTCAATTGGATCGCCTATCGTCGTCCCTGTGCCATGCGCTTCAATATAACTGATCGTATCAGCGGATACGCCTGCAATTGCCTGGGCGGCAAGAACTACCTCCGCCTGCCCCTCCACGCTGGGAGCCGTGTAACCTACCTTGGCCGAACCATCATTGTTGATAGCGGAACCTTTAATCACCGCGTGAATGGTGTCTCCATCAGCCAGTGCGTCCGCCAGACGCTTCAGCACCACGACGCCAACGCCGCTGCCAATCACCGTACCCGCGGCCTTTTCGTCAAAAGCACGGCAATGGCCGTCCGGTGAAAGGATGGCACCCGGCTGGTGGCGATAGCCCCCCTCATGCAGCAGGTTGACCCACACGCCTCCGGCCATGGCCATGTCAGCCTCGTGATTAAGAAGGCCCCGACAAGCCACGTGCACCGCTGCAAGCGAGGTAGAGCAGGCCGTTTGCACGGTGATTCCCGGCCCGCGCAGATTCAGCTTGTACGAGACCGTCGTTGTCATGGAATCTTTGTTATTGCCATTCATCAAGCCTTGCACCGAGGAAATATCCTGCATGTCAGAGAAGCGTCCGCTGGAAACGAGATTCAGCAACAGGTAGGTATTTACGCCGCAGCCCGCGTATACTCCAATCGGGTCCGCGTAGGTCGCGGCGTCATAGCCCGCATCTTCCAGGGCCTGCCACGCCACCTCCAGGAAGAGTCGATGTTGGGGATCTGTCTCCGCTGCCTCACGGGGGGTGTAACCGAAGAACGAGGCGTCGAAGCGGTCCACGCCCTCCAGCTGGGCGCTGGCCTTGACGTAAAGCGGGTCATCCAGTTGCTTGGGTGGAACACCGCGATCCAGCAACTCCTGGTCGTTAAAGAAAGTGATGGACTCTACCCCTTCCCGCAAATTGCGCCAGAAAGCCTCTACATCGTCCGCGCCCGGAAAGCGTCCCGCCATGCCGATGATAGCGATATCAAGCTCGGCTCTATCCACCAGTTCTTCTGAATGATGCATTACTACGTCCTCCCTGCTCTATGCTTCCGTTGGATAAAAGTGCCGCGTTGCCGCTGCGCCCGCTCCTGGTGACGCGGCAACGATAAGTGATCCGCGCGTTCCTGGCCGAGGAATTTTGCCAGGCTGGCAATCGTGGTGTATTTAAAAAGATCGATGATGGCAATGCGGGTGTTCAGCCGCTCTTCCAGCTCGCATTTAACC
>JBOIFK010000020.1:0-5655 GCA_050741585.1 Nitrosospira sp. | reverse complement strand
GGGTGCGCTACGCCAAGGGCATCGTGATCGGCGACGGGAACTCATCCTATCTTGAGGTAACAGGCCATTCAGCGCTTGAAGTCGCTACCGTCAGGCAAATTATCTGACGTAACGGTAAAAAGGCTATTTAACAGGTCCTAAGCCGCTCCGGGCAACCAGGGCGGCTTTTTTATTGGTTAACGGTTTTATCAACCCTGCTTCGGCAGGCCCGCTCACTGGGTTAAGCAGTTGGAGGAAACGGTAATGGAAACAGATCAGCTGACGGATGAACAGATTGCAAACCTGACGCCGGAACAAGTCGAGATGCTGGAGAACGACCCAGACACGCTCGGCGCGATTCTTGGCAAGCAAGCGGCGAAAGACGAACCCGAACAGGAAGAGGAAGAAAGCGCGCTCAGTGTCACCATGAGCGGTGCGGGTGAAGAAGAGCCGGTCGTTCTGAACAAGAGCGGCAAAGGAACGATTCCCTATGAGAAGCACAAGGAATTGCGCGTGGAGAACTCGGCATTGCGCGAGCAACTTCAGGCCGCTCAACTGGAAAATGGTAAAGCGACCGAAAAGCTCGAAGCTCTTTTGAAACAGAAAGAGAACGCAACCGGTGCGGATGTTGCCATGGCGGACGACGCTATCGCAAGCCATCTGGAAACCATCAAGGGAAATATGCCGGAGCTTCACCAGGTCATCAGTGCTGTGCTCGAGGGGAGCCGCAAGCAAGGCGAAAGGCTCAACGAAACGCTTGAAGAACTGAAGCGCGAGAAGGAGGAATCCGACCGCGTGAAACGATTCAGCGTGGAAGAACAGGTCGCCGAAGCCAAGGACAGTAACCCTGACTTGACGCATTGGGAAAGCAAAGATCCGGAAGCCTGGGATGAAGCACTGAAGCAGGACGAAATTTTGAGAACCAGCGGCAAATGGGCGAACAAGGCCTATGCGGAAAGGTTCCAGGAAGTTGTCCGGCGCGTCAGGGCAATCATGCCAGAGGCCTCCATGCCGCAAAAACAGACCGATCCGGAGCAAACGAAAGCCGAAGCGAAAGCCAGGCTATCGAGCGCTCCCGCGAGGAAACTTACAACCCTGTCGGATATTCAAGGCGGAGCAAATCCAGCCTCTGAACGCGAGCAACTCGAAAACCTGAGTCCTTTTGAACTGACCCAAAGGTTAATGAGGATGTCACCACAGCAGGCATCAGCCTTGAGAGCCGATCTTGATTAAAGGAATAAACCGAAATGGCTGAAACCAACGTAGCAAGCGGCAGCTCGATTGCCGTCAAGCATTATAGCGCCGCGCTCTTTGCCAATACCCTGAAAGGCGCATCAGCGATGGAGAACCTGGTCGGTCCGGTGGAGCCGACTTCCGCGATGCAGAAGGTCGCCGGTCAGACGCAGCCCGGCATGCCGCTGGTGCGGATCGACAACCTGATGAAAAGCGCGGGCGATATTGTCTCGCTGGACCTGGTTGATACCGTCAGCGGGGAGCCGCTGATGGGCGATGTCAACCGCGAAGGCAAGGGCAATACGCTGAACTTCTCGTCAATGGAAATCAAGATCGACTTGGCGAGCAAGGTGATCGACGCGGGTGGCAGCATGTCGCAGCAACGCACCAAGCATAATTTGCGCGAGGTCGCGCTTGCGCAGTTGTCCGGCTATTTCCCGCGGCTCGATACACAAGAGTCGCTGGTGCACCTGGCCGGGGCGCGAGGTTCTCAAACCGGCACGGACTGGACGGTGCCGCTGCAAACTGCCTCGAATTTCAATTCGATCATGGTCAACCCGGTCAAGGCACCGACCTACAATCGCCACTTCGTGGTTAACGGCTCGGGACTGACCGCGGGCGGGCAGCAACTGGGTTCCATCAGCTCCACCGATCTGTTGAAACTGAGCCATCTGGACAATCTGCGCAAGCGGCTGGATGACATGGACCAGCCGCTGCAGTCGGTGAAGCTTGCCGGCGACCGTGCCGCGCAGACGTCAAAAATGTGGGTATTCCTTGCTACGCCGAATCAGTACTCGGTGCTGTTGACTGAAGGCTCGTTGCGCGCATTCCAGCAAAATGCGGTGAACCGTGCGGCATACCTCGATATCCGCCATCCGTTATTCGCGGGCGAAGTGGGCATGTGGAACGGTATCCTGGTGATCAAGAATGAACGGGCGATCCGTTTCCTGCCAGCTGAAACCACCAAGATCGTGACGTCAGGCAATGCCGCGACCGCGACCGAAACCGATCAGGCCGTCAACGCGTCGCTGACCGCCGGTTACGCCGTGGAACGTGGCCTGTTGCTGGGCGCGCAAGCCCTGGGCATCGCTTACGGCAAAACCAAGATCAGCGGCATGCAGTTCGGTTGGAAGGAACATTGGTACAACTTCGAAAGCAACCTGGAAGTCATGGGCGAGAAGGTGTGCGGCAAGGCAAAAGTGCGCATGTCGATCGACGATGGCATCGGCACCAAGGTTCCGACGGATTTTGGTGTGATCGCAGTCGATTCTGCCGTCCCTCTGTAACCCGCGCCCTCATCCTGATATTAAATCAAAACTTTAACTATACGATTTAATATACTAATTTTTAAGGAGTTTATTAATGGCTATTTTCAACGCACCAGATTTGAATACCAGAACCCGGCACATGGGCGGCTATGGCAATGCCGTCGTTGTCCACGGCTCTGTCACGCCGGCCGCGGGTGTCGTGGCGGACATTTACCGTCCTGTCAGAATCCCGGCAGGCGTCCGTATCACCGATCTGGATATCGTTAACGATGACCTGGACACCGGCGGGACGGCGTTTGCCGCCAAGGTTGGCTATGAGCCGGTCAATCCGGCGGATGGGCCCGCTGCGGATGACGATTATTTTTCCGCTGCAAATACGTTCCTGTCCGCTGCCGGTCGCAGGGTGTGCGCGTTTCAGCCCATCAAGTTCGAGAGGGACGTGTTCGTTACGCTGACTGTCACGGTGGCGGCGACAACGTTTGCGCCCGGCGCGATAACCGTCATCGTCAAGGGCGATGGCGAAGGCGTCAAGTAAGGAATACCGCTGCTGGTATTTGGGGCGATTCTCCGGAATCGCCCTTTTTTCTGGAGTTTCCTATGCCTCAAGTGAAATATATCGGCACCTGCACCAAGACGGATAGCATCAATGGCATCGGCTTGCGCTGGGAGCCCGGCCAGGTTCGCAAAGTGACCTCTGAAGTGGCCGAACGCCTGCTCGCGTTTTCCGATACCTGGGCGCAAGAAGTGGGTAAAGAGACCGCCAATGCGGAACCCGTCGGTCTGTCGCAGGCAGAAAAGCCGGTTGAAGAACCGTTGCCCGTCATCGATTTTCAGGGAATGGACAAGAAGGCGCTGATTGAATTTGCCGAACACAAATACAACGAGCGGCTGGACAAGCGGCAAAATGAAGACACCCTTCGGCACCAGGTCATTGCGCTGTTCTCCAAGCACGAGATGCCTGAATAATGGCTCTTACCTACCAGTCCGTCATCGATCTGTCGCGCATTCCGCTCAACGATCTGGATAAGGTGCGGTATTCCGACGCCACATTGCTGTCCTTTGCCAATCAAGGAATGCTACAGGTGCTCAAGCGCCGGCCTGACCTGTTCGCCGGCCAGTTCGCCAGCTTGCCCGATGGGGAAGGAGTGCTTGCCGATGTTTTTCCGCTCCCGGCTGGGTATGTTCAGACCGTTGCGGATTATGTCACGGCAAGAGCCGAGATGACTGACGATGAGCATGTAAGCGCCGGGCGTGCCGTGGTATTCGCGCAATTGTTCGGTACGGAGGCGCAGCCATGAGGCCGTGGGCTGATTTCTACGATTTGGTGATACCCGATCTCCCGGGGTGCCCATTCGTGATGGTGGACAACGCCTTGCGCCAATCCGCGATTACATTCTGTGAACAGTCATTGGCATGGCGTTACGATCACCCTCCTGTGTCGATTGTGCCGGGTATTGCCGAGTATGCCTTTGCCCCGCCGCCCGAAGCCGTGGTGCATGCCATTGCCTACGCCGCGCTGGATGATAAGGAAATCGAATCTCGCGCCGGGGAAGAAGATATCAGGATAGCGGGCTGGCGCAGACAGACCGGTATGACCGGTATGCCCGTGTATGTCCTGGGCGGCGCGACATCCTTGACCCTTGTGCCGGCGCCCGATGCCGCCGGAACGCTGGTGATGATCGTTGCCTTAAAGCCTTCTCCCACTGCCATGGGGATGGACGACAGCCAGTTCAATGAATTCCGCGAAACGGTTATCCACGGCGCGTTGGCGCGGCTGATGCTCTCGCCCAAGAAACCGTATACCGATAGGCAACTCGCGCAATACCACCAGCAGCAATTCGCCGTCAAAACAGCTGCCGCAGGCGTGCGTGCCGCCAGGAGCTACACTCGCACGCCATTGCGTACCGCGATCCTGCAACGAGGGTAAAAATGGGGCTCAAGTTCTCGAATTTTGGCAAGGCCATGGTCAGTTCCGCGCCCAGCGGCACCACGGGATTGAGTTTTACCGTGGAGGCCGGCAAAGGGCTTCTTTTCCCGCTGCTCGGCGCGGGAGACTATTTTTACGGCATCTTCAAAGATGCTTCTGGCAATCGGGAGATTGTGAAGGTTGGGGCACGCAGCACCGATAGCCTCACTATTGCGGCAGGCGGCCGAGGATTGGATGGCACCACGGCCAGAACCTGGGCGGCGGGCGATTACTTTGTCGCGGGCTTGACGAATGCAGCACTGCAAGAATCGCTCTCCAATGCCAATCTCATTGCCCTTGGAGCGCTGGCGGCATCTGCCGACAAGTTGCCGTATTTTACGGGAGCGGGGGCGGCCGCGTTAACCGGGCTGTCCTCGTTTATCCGCGCCTTGCTGGATGACGCCGACGCTGCCGCCGCAAGAGCAACGCTCGGCGCCGCTCCATCCGACATTATCCCTGCCGGCTCCGTCACGGACTGGTTTCAGGCGACTGCTCCCGTTGGCTGGACACAGATCACGGCGCACAACAATAAAGCGCTGCGAATCGTCAGCGGCACGGGTGGGGGCTCGGGCGGTTCGGTAGCGTTTACCGCCGCTTTCGCCAATCAAGCCGTTACCGGATCGAATAGCGCAACCACCCTGACTACGGGACAGATCCCATCGCATAACCACGCAATAACCCAGGCCCTGGGTGGCAATCCCGGCGGCTCGATTCCTTATGCCGGCAACACGGGTTCTTATACATGGCCAGGCGCAGCAACCAACTATAGCGGCGGCGGTGGTTCACACAATCATACTTTCACCGGCACGGCGATTAACCTGGCTGTGCAGTACATTGACGTGATTCTGGCGAGCAAGGATTAAACCTAAATCCGGTAGTTGACCGCTCATTTAATAGATTAATATTATGATTAATAAAGATGTTTTGGATTATTTGACGCTCACTTCGCGGGTAAGGCCGCTACGGGGCGAATTGCACGGTTTTTGCGGCACATGGCTGCGTTGCAACTCCTTGGAATGGAACGACCATTCCGCGTCATTGCGCCTTGCGCTGCACCCCAAAAACCGCACACTTCACCCCGCCCAACTACCGGATTTAGGTTAAATGGAAATCAAAATTGCGGATTGTCCCTTGGGGGCCAAGTGCGAAGAGGTTAAAACAGAGAATGGAAAGCCGGTTATCCACCGCTGCCCGTGGTATGTGCAGGTT
>JBOIFK010000019.1:0-3130 GCA_050741585.1 Nitrosospira sp. | reverse complement strand
CTGCATAACTGGGCGCCTGGTAAAGCGGTGCTGTTAAATCTCGACGACGAGGACCTGACCGCAATCAATCCCTCCCTGATTTATGCCTACGCCGCTGGTTGGGCGACGGACAGGGCGACGCATTCCCCTTTGAGCTCAATACCGGGCACGGACTTCATGACACAAGCATACTCCGGCGTCGCCAGAAAGATCGCCGAAGCCTCTGGGGCTCGAGGCGGGTCCTTATTTACGGTACTGGATGTCCTCGGAGGCGTTGTTGCGGCACAAGGAATCACGATCGCGCTGCTCAACCGATGTATGAATAATGCCGGGGCGAAAGTCACTTCCTCCCTGATGAGCGCGGCAACACTCCTGTGTGCAGATGATTTTCAGAACTCATATCATTTGCCGGGCACCGCTTCATTCCCAAAAAGCATTGTTGACAAAGTCTATGACACCAGGCAGGGAAAAATCGCGATTGAATGCCGTGACACAGAGACGGCAATGCAATTGGCCGAAGCCCTTGGGATAGATATCAATATTAAAGAAGATGATCTTGAGCAGCGCCTGAGTGATTTATTTCTGTCAAGGACTGCGGATGAGTGGGCAGAACTCCTTGAACGCACAGGCATTCCTATAGCCGTTGTTATTGAAGACCTCGCTGATTTGCAAACCATAACGTATCTGCAACCGGGCCTGAGTCCCGGCTCTTATACAAGAATCAATTCTCCCTGGAGTTTCAGATGAATCATTCCGGCATCATAGATATGGTTCCCGCTGAGATTCGCCGCGAGTGGACTCAGAATGGAACCTATCCAAATAAATCCGTCTACGAGTTGTTCTGCGAGCATGTATGGCAGCACCCCGAGAGCCCGGCGGTGATATCCCTTGATCAAACCATTACTTACCTTGAGCTGTTGGACAAAGTTCGCCGCCTGGCCGCCAGCTTTCAGACGCTGGGAATTGTCGCGGGAGATGTTATTGCATACGAGCTCCCCAACAGTTGGCGCAGTTGCGCAATTGATCTCGCCGCTGCGGCGCTGGGTGCAATCGTGGCGCCTTTCCCGCCGGGGCGTGGCCGCCTTGATATTCAGTCTTTACTTGCAAGATGTGATGCGCGCGCGATTATCGTCGAGCGGGAATATGCCGGGGTTGATTTGTGTGAACTCATCGAATCGTTACGGCCCGCGTTACTATCACTTCGTGTTCTTGTTGTTGATGGAAGCGCCCGGGACGGCTGGCACGCCATGCATGGTCTGCTCCAGGCCGAGCCAATCGGGCTTGATAAACTCCCTGCGGTTTGCCCCAATTCACCCGTTCGCTTCCTCATTTCGTCCGGGACGGAATCTGAGCCAAAATGGGTGGCTTATTCTCACAACGCGCTGGCGGGTGGACGGGGGCGTTTTCTGCAACGGATACACCCCGATGGAAACACTTTTAGAGCGCTTTACCTGATGCCGCTTGGCACGGCATTCGGCTCAACCGCGACGTTTGGCGTTCTATCCCGGCTCGGCGGAGCGATTATTGTCTTGCGGCAATTCGATGTTGCGCTTGCCATTCAAACCATCGCGGAGCTGAAACCAACCTATATCTTTGGGGTCCCCACGATGTTTCAACGCATCGTTGGGGACGCGGCATTATCCGGAATCGATACGTCCAGCCTGATCGCCATTATCAGTGGCGGTGCGAAAATCGATGAAGCCACCATCCGCCGGTGTACCGAGGCTTTCAAATGTGGTTTTATCAGCTTGTATGGCTCGGCGGATGGCGTTAACTGCCATACCACGCTTGACGATAGCCTGGAAACCATTTTCTTTAAAGCGGGACGGCCCAACCCGGATGTCTGTTCCATCCGGATAGTCGATGACCAGAAGCACGAAGTGCCACAAGGTTGCATCGGTGAGATTACGGCCAGAGGTCCGATCAGCCCGATGCAATATGTCAATGCATCCGACCTGGACGCTCTGTACCGTGACGAGCATGGCTGGGTTTATACCGGCGATCTTGGACTGATTGATAATAACGGATACCTGGTGCTGTCCGGACGCAAGAAGGACATCATCATTCGCGGCGGCGTCAATATCAGTCCTGCCCAAATCGAAAATATTGCCGTTTCCCACCCGGCGGTCGTCAGCGCGGCCTGCATCCCGGTGGCTGATCCGGACCTTGGGCATCGCGTTTGCCTATGCCTGGTGTTGCGAGACGGAGCCGAACGCCCCTCGCTCTCCCAGTTCACCAGCTATTTGCATGAGCAGGGCCTGGAGACCGGCAAGCTCCCGGAATATTTACGCTATTACCGGCAACTGCCACTCAGCCCAGCAGGAAAAGTCGATAAAAAGCAGTTGGCTGCCGAAATAGAGTTTACCCGGCAGGCAACAAAACCAGACCTTGCCCAATGGGCGCATTAATGCCGGGAATACGTGGAAAATCGATGCATTCGGAGCCGGCAAGGTCGCTCGCGCGCGAAGTGAGAAAGTTTGTTGATGAAGTCATCATCCCCAATGAACCACAATTGGCCCAGGATGGAGACTCATCATTCCGGCTTCAATCTGAATTGACCGAACGAGCCCGGCGTGCCGGACTATGGGGTTTATTTTACCCGCTCTCCCATGGTGGAAAAATTGCTTCTCTCGAAGACTACCTGGTTGTTGCCGAGCAGGAAGGACGTACGGAATTCTCCCAGGCGATTTTCGGCAGTCACTCCGCACTTGATGCGCATATGTTACTCAAATTTGGCACTGATGAAGTTCGTAAAAACTTCCTGGAACCCATGGTCGCCGGGACAGCCATCCCAAGTTACGGCATGACCGAACCAGGGCATGGCGGATCGTTTCCCGGTCTGATAACGGCGTCCGCCCACCTGTCAAATGGAAGCTGGGCCATCAATGGCAGAAAATGGTTCGTCGGCAACACGGACCGGGCGACTTTTGTCACTGTCCTTGTGCGTACCGCCGGGGAAGACGCTGCTCTTGGCAAGGCCCTTTCCATGATTATCGTCCCGACCGATTCACCTGGATTCAGAGTTGAACGCCAGATCACCATGATGGGCCGCTCCCTCGGCCAGGGAGAAATCTCTTTTAGCGGGGTAAAAGTCCCCAGACATAATCTCTTGGGCTCGCGCGGCAGAGGAATTGAATTAATGCGCCAGCGG
>JBOIFK010000018.1:0-7295 GCA_050741585.1 Nitrosospira sp. | reverse complement strand
CTTCCAGCTCGCATTTAACCTTGATCAGCAGCAGCGAGTGACCGCCGAGATCGAAAAAGTTGTTATGCAGGCCAACACGGGGCGCCTCCAGAATTCCGGCCCAGATTTCCGAAATCATGGTCTCCAGTCTGCTGGCCGGTGGCTCATAATCCTGCTCGTTCAACTGTTCGGGCAGAGGCAATGCCTTACGGTCGACCTTGCCGTTGGGCATGATAGGCAGCGCATCAAGGAAAACAAACGAGCCGGGAAGCATGTAATCGGGAAGCACAGCGCCTAGCGCTGTCTTTAACATGGAAGCATTAAGCAGAACGCCGGCATGGGCAGTTACATAAGCGGCCAGGCTGGTGCCATTGTGGCCGCCCTGCGCTATGACGACGGCGTCGCGCACGCCGGTCTGTGCCAACAGTTGCGCCTCGATTTCGCCGAGTTCAACACGGAAACCACGGATCTTGACCTGATGGTCGAGCCGGCCAATGTATTCGAGTTGCCCATCGCTCCGCCAGCATACCCGATCCCCGGTACGGTAAAGCCGCCCCCCCGTCTGGCTGAACGGGTCGGCGACGAACCGCTCGGCGCTGAGTGCCGTACGGTCGAGATATCCGCGCGCCAAGCCGAGGCCTCCTATATAAAGCTCACCTGCAGTGCCCGGTGGCACAAGATTAAGGTCTGCATCAAGCACATATAAGCTGCGGTCACCGACGGGGCGTCCGATTGGCACGTAATCTCCTTCGACAGGGATTTGAACATTGCCTGCTGAGGCATTGCCTGTCCAGGCTGCCGGCGTGATTATTGTTTCGGTCGGGCCATAGGCATTGACAAGGCAAACGTTCTGGAAGGCTGCCTGGGTAGCGGCAAGATCCGCGGCAAACCACGCTTCGCCCCCTGCTATGCACGTACGGACCGAAGAACCCCCGCCGCGCATCAGCGGTAAAAGCAGACGTAAATAAGCCGGCGGCAAGTGCAGCGTAGTAATCCGGTGCGCCGCGATCAGGTCGGCGAAACGATCGGTATCGAGGCTGTCTGCGGACGACATGACGATCGTCGCGCCCCCGCATAATGGCGTCATCCATTGCTCTGCGGCAGCATCGAAGTTCATCGAGAAAAACATGAGCTCCCGATCTCCCGGCCGAACGCCATAGACATCCATGATAGCTGTCAGATGCATTGCCAGCGGGCCGTGGGCAACGGCCACACCCTTAGGCTTGCCGGTCGATCCGGACGTATAAATTACATAAGCGAGATTATCGCGGTGTAATGCAACCTCCGGATCAGTCTCAATTCCCGCGCTCAATTCGGACGCGTCAAACTCCAATACATCCAGACGGGCCGCTGGCGGAATTCGGGTCTTGACATGGCGTTGGATCAACAACACCCGAATGGCGCTGTCTTCCATCATATAGCCCAGGCGCTCTCGGGGATATTCCGGATCCAGTGGCACATACGCGCCTCCCGCCTTCAGGATAGCCAGGAGACCCACGATCATCTCGATGGAACGCTCTACCGCAATGCCAACCTTTATTTCCGGCCTCACACCCATTCCAATGAGCCGATGCGCCAATCGGTTCGATCTGCGGTTCAGTTCCGCATAGCTTAATTCGATATCACCGACGATCACGGCAGTAGCGTGAGGGTGTTTTTCCGCCTGCTGCTCTATCAGCCGGTGCACAGGCTGCGCCGCTGAAAATTGGGATTCGATGGTTCCCCAGGCTTTGAGTTGCAATGTATCACTTTCGCTTAGCAGGCGAATATCGCCAACTGCCTGCTCAGGGCTCTCCGCCAGTGCCCGCAGCATGTCGACGTAGTGACGCCCCATGCGTTCAATAGTTGAAGGATCGAACAGTTCGGAGGCATAGATGAAGTTGGCGCATACGCTGCCATCCGGCGATTCGACTGTTTCAAGCGTAAGCTCGAACTGGGCCGCCTGCTCGCGGAGGGGGTATTCAGTCAACCTGAGTCCCGGAAGTTGCTGCAGCGCACGGTAATTCCTGAGCAGATGATTGATCGTTACCTGAAATAGCGGGCTATGACTTAGACTCCGCTCAGGCTGCAGTGCTTCGACCAACTGTTCAAACGGCAGGTCCTGGTGAACTTGTGCATCGATCGCCGCTTCTCGTACCTGATCCAGGAGGCTTCCCAGTACAATCCGGCCATGTATCTGGCTGCGCAATACTTGAGTATTCACGAAAAAACCGATCAGGCCACCGGTTTCGACGCGATTGCGATTAGCTACCGGCACACCGACACGGATATCCTGCTGTCCCGTATGGCGAAACAGTAAAGCCTGGAAGCCGGCCAATAATGCCATGAAGAGTGTCGCTCCTCGATCCTGAACCAGCCGGCGCAATCCATTCAATATGTCCAAGGGCAAATCGAAGGTATACCGTGCCGCATGATAATTTGCTACGGGTTGCCGCGGATGGTCGGTAGGCAGCACCAGTACCGGATGTTCCTCGCCCAGGTAGTCACGCCAGTAGGCCAGTTGCCTGTCTTTCTCTCCCGCTTCCAGCCAGTTTCGCTGCCATACGGCATAGTCTGCATACTGGATGGGCAGTATGGCGAAACGTAACGTTTCGCCATGCACATGAGCAAGATAACGTGCCGCAAGCTCATCAATTAGCGTCTGCATCGAGGCGCCATCAGAGATGATGTGATGCATCACCATCAACAGGATATTCTCCTGTTCCGCGGTTCGGATCAGCGCAACTCGTAGCAAGGGACCTTGCGTGAGATCAAAAGGGGCTGCAATGATGCGTTGCGCCTCTTCTGCCGCCCGTGCTTCGCGCACTGAAAAAGCCACCTCGCGTAAATCAACCTGTGCAATATCGAACTGTAATGTCGGCTGAATTACCTGCTCAGCAGAACCATCCGCGCTCGCGCGAAAAAGCGTACGCAATGACTCGTGCCGTCCGATCAGGCCGTTGAAGCCCGCGTGCAATGCCTGCACGTCCAGCGGTCCGGATAATCGCAATGCATGTCTGATGTGATATGACGTAGTTGATGGATCCATCAGCCAAAGAAACCATTGACGCTCCTGGCCGAAAGATAATGGCAATGAATGGGCTCTGCGCCCGGTCGGCAAAATGCTAATGCTGGCCTTGCGCCGGGGAGTTTCTGCAGATAAAAAACGTTTGATCTCTATCGCGCACTCATGCAGCCTAGGGTTTTCGAACAGGCTGCGCACCGTAAAATCGATCCCCCAGTGATCACCGATGCGTGCGGCGGCCTGTACTGCCGCAATTGAATTACCGCCACTGGCAAAAAAATGGCTCTCACGCCCGAATTCCGTGTGGTTGAGTACTGTCTTCCAGATAGCTGCCAGCGCAATCTCGGTTTCATCCTTTAACGCTTGTATCGGTTGAGTACTTCCACCCAACACGTAGCTGCCGTATTCGTAAATCGCATAGGCGTTCAGGGTGCGATCACGCCAACCCTGGCGGCATGCCGCGCGCTGCAGTTTTCCGCTGGAGGTCTTTGGCAGGGCACCTGGATTCAATAACACAACAACCGACAGAGGTTCATGGCAACTGCCACTGACCGCTTCGCTCAATGCCTGCACCAAAGCTTCGACGGGAATGAGTTTCTGCATGCCGCGAGATATCTCAACCGCAACACCGATTCCTTCGCCTGCCTCTGTTTCTACCGAGAATGCAGCGACCCGGCCCTTCCTCGCCGCCTCGACCTCTTCTTCAACAACCTGTTCAAGGTCCTGCGGATAAACGTTCTGGCCACGTATGATGATGAGATCCTTGTGCCGTCCCGCGATATAGACCTGCCCAGTGTAAAAGAAACCAAGATCGCCAGTGCGCAACCAATGTCCGCCCTCGTGATTGACAAAAGTTTCGGCGGTTTCCCGGTACCGCCGCCAGTAGCCCTGGGTAAGGCTCTGCCCGCCTATCCAGATTTCGCCAACATCGCCATCCGGAAGTTGAACGAACGTTTCGGGCTCGACGATCCTTACGGTGTGGTCCGGTACGGGAGCTCCGCAAGCCACCAGGGACGTTCCACGCTCCGACACCTCTGCTTTGCCCTGCGCCAGCTTCTCCGTAGAAAAGCAATGTGCCTCCACGCCATCCCCCCGCGTGCCGCCGGTTATCAAAAGCGTTGCTTCAGCGAGTCCATAGCAGGGATAAATAACGTCCTCCCCGAACCCTACCGGCGCAAAGCGTTCGATGAATGCGCTCATCGTGCCGTGCCTTACTGGCTCCGCACCGCAAAAAGCGACACGCCAGCTCGACAAATCGAGCTCCTGCAGTTGTGTGTTCCTGATTCGCTCCACGCATAGCTGAAAGGCGAAGTTTGGAGCACCGCTCACAGTAGCGCAGTGACGAGAAACCGCTTCCAGCCACCGAACTGGCCGCTCGATAAAAAACTTGGGTGTCATCAGCACGACAGGAACGCCGCGGTGAATTGGCTGCAGCAAACCGCCAATCAGACCCAGATCATGGTAAAGAGGCAGCCAGCTCACAAATACGTCGTCTGCACAGATCGACATGCTCTGTTCGAACGCCCTCGCATTCACCATCAAATTTCCATGGCTGACCATCACCCCTTTCGGGGTGGAAGTAGAGCCAGAGGTATATTGCAGGAATGCGATATCCTTATCTTTCGGCATGTGCGCGCGCCATGCCGACGCCTTTTCGGGCGGCACCGCGTCTACCGCAAGCACAGTTGCGTAGGAAAATTGCTCCACGGCCGCGCTGGCAAGCAACGGCATAATTTCACTTGTGGTAAGTATGCAGCGCGCCTCCGCGTCGGCCGCGATGGCAAGCAACCGCGCCAGGTGCCTCTCGCGTACGGTCTCGGGTGGAAAAACGGGTACCGCGATCAGACCCGCATAAAGGCAGGCAAAGAAGCCGGTGACGTAGTGCTCGTCATTATCCATCAACAGCAGCGCCCGTTCGCCTGCCGCAAAACGTTCCTGTAGGGAAGCCGCCAGCGCCCGGACGTGCCGATCCAGCGTTTCATAGTCGAACGCCTTATCGACGGTTATCTCACTCTCCTGGCGCACTACAGTAAGAGCCAGCTCGCGGGGGCGCGCCGACGCAAGAGCTCGCAAATGTGCAACCATGTTTTCCGGATAAGCGCGGTCCGAAATCAACCTTGGCTTCATCGTAAGATCCTTTCAGGTATATTAAAATCCTGTTAAAACCGGGAGTTGCGTAGAGACTGAGCTCGTTGGTCCTATTTGAATGCATTCATTTCTTTCACGATCCCACACCGGATGTCCTGGAAATATTCTTCCGCGGAGCAAGGCGCGGACTAGGACTTTGCAATGCAACCGCCGCAGCGTACCCATCAGGCGCCGGCAGGGGCCATGCCTTTATTTCCCGCCACTCGGGATGGTCATGCGCTATTTCATAGCTTTCTTCGTCGAACGGCAGGACGGAAACGGCTTGCAGATGGTCGGAGATTCCCAGCCCTAGAGCCTTGAGTACCGATTCCTTTGCCACCCAGCGCTCCATGAAATCCTCGGTCTCTTCTCCCGTTTGCAATCTTGATTGGCGCTCCAATGGAGAAAAAACGTATTTGCTCAGGCTTTTCGCATCTATCCCGCGATCGCGATGCTCGATATCTACACCGATCTTTCCACTGGTCGAAAATGCAATCAATGCCAAATGGCCGGCATGTGAAACATTGAACTCAATCCCCAAGTCTCCATAAAGACGGGGTTTGCCATGGCCGTTAGCAACAAAGCGCAGTTCGCCAGGCGGCAACATCAGCCGCGCCCCCAGCATACGGCGGAGAGCCGCCCGCGTGACGATTGACCGAACGCGATCCTGATGCTTCCGAAACCGTAATGAACGTATACGCTCATCGTCACTCAGCAGTGACAGATCGGAAGCCGGTACGGGCATTTGCAGGTTCAGCTTGAGCAGCCATACTTCGACTCCCTTCGGAATCGACTCAGGCAGAGGCAAGCGCTGCACCGGATACCTCAATGGGATTTCCTGCCAAACGCCGTACCAGAACGGGAAGAAATGCCTCTTCGTGCTGTCGAAGAAAGAAATGCCCACCATCAAACCAATCCAGGGAGAAACCAGCTGCACTTTCGATTCTCCATTTCTCAAGCCTGGACTTATGAATCTCATCGGTGCGCCCGCCGAAAACATGAATTGGTATCGGTAGCGGCGGCAATTCCTCATAACGGAAACTTGCGCAGATGCGGTAATCCGCGGCGAGCAAAGTCAGCGTCATAGACAGCAGTTCGGGATTCTCGAACACCTCCTCAGGCGTCCCGTTCTGCTTCCGCAGATCGGCGATGAGAGAGGCTTCACTCTCCTTATCGGCGTAGCGTTTCCAATCCTGCTGAGAGGGTGCGGCGCAACCTGATACCAATAACGCGACAGGCAACGTCTGCATTTTGGCGCGCATGCAATGGGCAATGCAATAAGCCAGCAAGGCACCCATACTGTGCCCGAAAAGTGCATATCGCTGTGAGGGATGCGTTCCAAGCTCGTCACACAACCTGGCAGCCAGCGCCGCAAAAGTCTTTTCGGGAGTCTCATGCAGACGCCCCCCACGGCCAGGTAATTCGAGCGGCTGCATCTGCACCCACGATGGCAGCCTGCGCCGCCAACGCAGGTACATGGCGGCACTGGCACCTGCGCAAGGTAAGCTGAATAGCGTCAGCGGCGCAGGCATTACTGGGCTACACCCGACGCCTGCTCGTCCATGAAGCGCCGCAGGCTCAACGGACGCATATCGGTCCAGACTTTTTCGATATATTCCAGGCAGGTTTTCTTGTCACCAACCATCCCCGTATCACGCCAGCCACCCGGTATCGCTTTCCATTCCGGCCAGATCGAATACTGCTCTTCGTGATTCATCAGAACCCGGAAGATTCCATCTTCACGATCGAAACAACTTGTCATAAGAGATTCCTAAACTTAGTGAACAGATATGCCCCGATCCAGTAGATCAGAATGCTTCTTATTCAACTAGACGAATCAGGAGAGGAAAAATATAAGAGAAACTTTGCAGGAACTATTTTCATTAGGTTAAATTACTGGCTAAATCAAGAACGATGGAAACAGTGAGAAAAGTGGCGTGCAGCAATTTGCTGCAACCCGGAAGGGTATCAGAGCGTGGAACCAGACCGGTCAGTAACCCCAAATGAAAGCTCTTCATAAGCGCGATTGGCGGTATCTTTTTTCAGCCAGGCAATCAATTCATTCTCAGCAACGGCGCCACCGAGACTCGTGCTGACGTAATCCACTTGACCGCAGTTTGCCAGATTATGCCGTCATGCTGCGAGTCCGCCATAAAATCACCGGCGGTCGAATCCATTATGGAGA
>JBOIFK010000017.1:0-3296 GCA_050741585.1 Nitrosospira sp. | reverse complement strand
CCTCACAATTGGACGATTGGATCAGGAAGCCGTCATGAATTTATCAAGCTCCGAATAGTGCCTATCATACGCATTATAAACAGGTGAATTAAGAGGGGGAATTGTGCGATATCCGATAGCAATTGAGACCAGCAACGAACGCAATGCATGCGGGGTGGTGGTGCCCGATTTGCCCGGGTGTTTTTCTGCCGGCAATACGATGGACGAGGCAATCGCCAATGCGCACAAGTCTATCTTGATGACGCTGGAGAATTATCTGGACGAAGGGCAGGCTTTTCCGGCGCCCGGAACCGTGGATGAGCACCGTGAAAATCCTGAATTCCATGGCAGAACCTGGGCATTGGTGAATGTGGATCTATGTCAAATCGACGATGCGATGGAGCGCATCACCATCACGTTGCCAAAACGATTGCTGCGCCTCATCGATGAAGGCGCGAAGCTGGCGGGAGAATCGCGTTCCAGCTTTTTTGCAAGAGCGGGACTCGACGTGGCCAGGATTGAACAAAAAAAACCGCCCGGAGCGGGCTACGGATGACGATGAATTGACCGGTCAGCGATTGTCGTAACACGAGTGATGGCCGCCGGTGAATGACTTGCGCACTACACGATTAAACACCTGTGCAAAAGGCTTGTTCAGTTTTCTGCTCCCCATACGGTCAGGAGTGGGCCAGGAGCGGGTCAGGAGTGTCCTTCGGGAGAAGCCGTGCCGGCCACAGCGGTTTCACCCTGTTTTTGCCGGGTTGGCTGTTGCCGCGCCGCTTCTTCGTGGTGGCCCAGAAGCCGCAGAGCAGTAGCCGTGATTCGCTCCGCTGTGAAGTCGAATCCCTTCATGATGTCTTCCGCCGGAGCGGAGGCGCCAAATTGGTCGATGCCGATGATTGCACCCTCTGCTCCCGCAAATCGTTCCCATCCGAAAGTTGCTCCCGCTTCGACCGTAACGCGTTTTTTCATGGCGGCCGGCAATACCTGCTCCCGGTAGTCGTCTTCCTGCTCGGCAAACAGCTCCCAGCTCGGCAGGCTGACCACGCGCGCGCGTACCCCGAACCCTTTTAACTGCGCCTGCGCCTTGACGCATAGTTCCACCTCGGAGCCGGTTCCGATCAACAGCACTTGAAGCGGGCCATCGTCAGCCTCGGCAAGGATATAAGCGCCGCGCGCCGCCCCTGCATTCCGCGAACGCGCGCGATCAAGAATGGAAAGGTTCTGGCGTGATAATGCCAATAGTGTCGGCGTATTCCTCTGCACTGCAACCGCCCACGCCTCGGCAGCTTCGTTGGCATCGGCCGGACGAATAACCGTCAAATTGGGAATCGCCCGCAGGCCGGCCAGATGCTCGATCGGTTCGTGTGTCGGCCCATCCTCGCCCACGGCGATACTGTCGTGCGTGAAGACGTAAATTGCCCGCAATTTCATGAGCGCGCCCAAGCGTATCGCCGGCTTCATGTAGTCGGAAAAAACAAGGAACGTCGCGCTGAAAGGAAGCAGCCCGCCGTGAGCGGCAATGCCGTTGACCGCGGCGCCCATCGCGTGTTCGCGAACGCCAAAGGCGATATTGCGCCCCGCATAATCCCACACGCCACCCACGGCACCGGAAGTATCCGGCTTTTTATCGTGCGTTTCAACCGGCGGCTGGAAATCGCCCTGCTCTTTCAAGCCCGTATTGGTAGAGGGGTTCAAGTCGGCGGACCCGCCAATAATATTCGGAATGCGCTGCGCAAGTACGTTCAGGGCATGTCCGGCAGCCACGCGTGTCGAAACCGGTTTATCGCCCGGCTTCCATTGTGGCAGCCCTGCCGCAAAGTCTGCAGGCAACCGTCCATCCATCATCCGATCCCACTCGGCGGCTTCTGCGGGGAAAGCCGATCGATAAGTGTCCAGGCGCTCCTGCCATTCCTGCTGCATCTGCGCCCCTCGTCCGATGGCTTGCCGGAAGCGCGACAGGGCCTCGGGCGGCAGAAAAAAAGGATCGGTCGTGGGCCAGCCCAGTGCCTTTTTGGTGGCCGCCACCTCTTCTTCGCCCAGGGGCGAGCCGTGGGCATGAAAAGTGTCCTGTTTTTTAGGGCTACCATAGCCGATATGCGTCCGCACCAGCAACAACGACGGACGGCTCGTCTCTGCCTGCGCCTCCCGCAGAGCGGCGGTGATATCGTCCATGTCGTTGCCATCCGCTACCGGTCGGGTATGCCAGCCGTAGGCATCGAACCGTTGGCCGACATCTTCGGTGAACGTGAGATCGGTTGCGCCGGCGAGCGAGACGTGATTCTGGTCATAGAGGTAGATCAGCTTGCCCAGGCGAAGATGCCCGGCAAGCGATGCGGCTTCCGCCGATAATCCCTCCATGAGATCGCCATCCGAGACGAGCGCATAGGTATGGTGATCTACCAGCGTATGACCCGGGCGGTTATACCGCGCTGCCAGCCATGCCTCGGCAATCGCCATGCCTACCCCGTTGCCGAAGCCCTGTCCGAGTGGACCGGTCGAAACCTCGACTCCCGGTGTATGGTGGCTTCGCTCGGGATGACCCGGCGTATGGCTTCCCCATTGGCGGAAATGCTTGATCTCATCCAGCGGCAGATCGTAGCCTGTGAGATGCAGCAAGCTATACAGGAGCATGGAGCCATGCCCGGCGGATAGCACGAAGCGGTCACGATCCGGCCACTGTGGATCCCTGGGGTTGTACCTGAGGAAGCGTGTCCAGAGAATATAAGCCATGGTCGCCGCCCCCATGGGCAAACCCGGATGCCCCGAGTTGGCCTTCTGGACGGCATCCATCGACAGCGTCCGGATTGTATTGATGCACAACCGGTCCAGTTCCCTGCCTGCTCCTAATCCGCGGTCTCCGCTCGTCTGTGTCGTCATTTTACCTCGCTTGTTCTATTTTGCTGTTTGACCGCTGCCATGTTTCGGCCAGCCACTGGCTCAAACCTGACAAATGGAATTCAACTCGATATAGATCAGGCATCGGTCTTGGATAAACGTTCCTTCCTTTTCCGCGTCACGTTATACGAAGCAAAACTAAGGGGCAGACCACGGTTTCTTGCAGCTTCCCGGTGGTTCGCGCGAGCGGAATCGTGGTCTGTCTCCTGTTAATCGCAGGGCTATTGGATCGAAGCCTACCCAAACTCTGCCGCAAAAACAAGTGGATAGACCATCGTTTTGCGGACTTCCCGATTGTTCATACGCCTGAATCACGCGCTGTCCAGCCATTTTTCTAAAGAAAAAGGCCCGCGCTACCGTTATCGAAACTATTGCTATACGAATTGGAGTCGCCATGCACGGCACCTACGATTACTGGC
>JBOIFK010000016.1:0-5240 GCA_050741585.1 Nitrosospira sp. | reverse complement strand
TCTTATTGCTGGTAGTGATGTGCGCGCCGTTTATTGCTTCTTATCTGCTTTATTTTTGGGAAGTAAGACCCGGCAGTATCAATTACGGCGAACTTCTGGAAGTTAAACCGATAACGGGCACCGCGTTGAATCAACGCGATGACACCATTTTCCGCATGCGTCAGCTACGAGGGAAATGGGTGCTGCTGACGGTGGATTCGGGAAATTGCGATGAGCAATGTCGAAAGAAATTATATTACATGCGCCAAGTACGCCTGGTTCAAAACAAGGAAATGAACCGGATAGAGCGGTTGTGGTTGATCGATGACGACAAGGCGCCCGATCCAAAAATCCTGAGCGACTTCAAGGATAGCTGGTTTATCAGTGCAAAAGATAGCGAGATACTCGCATCGATCCCGACAAAGGAATCGCAACGCGACCATATTTACGTTATCGATCCGATGGGAAATCTGATGATGCGTTTTCCCAAAGATCCGGATCCTACGAAAATGGGAAAAGACCTTAAACGATTACTTCAGGTTTCTCAAATGGAACACGCGATGGGTTCGGCCGATATGAAACATTGAGACGCGATGCAACGGCATGACGCTCTTCCGGAATGCGGGTTCCACGTAATTAGAAAAATTCGGGCAGTTTACTTTGATTCCTTAAAAATCGTTCATGAGCAGGCATTTCACCTGCGATGGATCAGGAGATGAAGATGATGGCGACTAATTTGGCTTGGCAGCAAACCGCTTCGCGTATGCAGGAATTTTACCGGTTAACGAAACCGAGAGTCGTATCGCTCATCGTTTTCACCGCATTTATCGGTATGTTTCTCGCGGTCCCAGGTGCCGTGCCATTAAACGCGCTGGTATTTGGCACGCTGGGGATTGCGCTCGTCGCAGGTGCGGCGGCCGCGGTTAACTGCCTGGTGGAACAAAAGTTCGACGCGATTATGGCGCGTACACGTGGCAGACCTTTGCCGCGGGGCAAAGTGACTTCGCCGGAAACTCTGTTTTTTCTGGCATTGATCGGTGGAACAGGTTTATTGATTCTCCATCAGTTGGTGAATCCGCTGACGATGTGGCTCACATTGGGCACATTCGTCGGTTACGCAATCATCTATACCATCATACTGAAGCCCATGACACCGCAGAATATCGTCATTGGCGGCGCTTCCGGCGCAATGCCGCCTGTGTTGGGCTGGGCCGCGGTAACGGGTGAGGTGACCTCCGACGCGCTGCTGCTGTTTCTCATCATCTTCGCGTGGACCCCCCCGCATTTCTGGGCGCTGGCGCTCTACCGCAAACTGGAATACGCGAAAGTGGGAATGCCGATGTTGCCCGTCACGCATGGTGACAAATTTACCCGTCTGCATGTGCTGTTGTACACGCTGATACTCATCGCGGTGACATTGATGCCTTACGCAACGCAGATGAGCGGGCTTATCTATCTCATCGGTACAGCGATGTTAGACGCCGTATTTTTGTATTATGCAGTTAAAATCTACCTTGATTATAGCGACCAGCTTGCGCGAAGAGCATTCCGTTATTCAATCTTTTATCTGGCTGCTCTGTTTACCGTTCTTCTGGTAGATCATTACATCCGATTTTGACGCACTGCATGAGGCATCCCCGTCTCTGGGCGCTTGTCGCATGGTCGGTAGTGGTAATCTGGCTGGGAGGCTGCGGTAATACGGCAAAACCAACGTTCCTCTCAACAGATATTACCGGTGCCAATTTCGGCAGCGATTTCAAGCTTACCGATCATACAGGTGCAACTCGCTCTCTGGCCGACTTCAGGGGCAAAGCAACCGTATTATTTTTCGGTTATACTCATTGCCCCGATATGTGCCCCGCCACCATGGGGGAGCTTGACGCCGCTATGCAAAAGCTTGGAAAGGATGCGGCGCGTGTGCAAGTCCTATTCGTTACCGTGGACCCGGAACGCGATACTCCCGCGCAGCTTAAGCAATATTTATCCGCATTCAATCCGGCATTCCTTGGCCTATCCGGTGACGCACAGGCAACGAAGGATATCGCCAACGAGTTTAAGGTTGTTTATCAGAAGCAGGTAGGTCAGTCTCCGGATCATCACGCCATGGATCATTCCACCGGCACATATATCTTTGATACCAAGGGAAGAATAAGACTATACGCAAATAATGGCACAGGTAGCGACGTTTTTGCGCAAGATATCGCAGAATTGCTGAGAACATCCGGATAGTAAGTTTTTAATAGTCCGAACAATTCGAAAGCGCGAATGCTGCGCCATTTATCTCGAAGGCCGCGTGTATGCTTTATTTTTTAAGGGGTTAAGGGAATAATTTTCCCGGATTAAGAATATTGCGAGGATCAAATGCCCGTTTGATTTCCTTCATTAATGCCATCGTTGGCGCATCGATCTCCTTATCAATATAGGCACGTTTTTCGCTGCCAACCCCATGCTCGCCCGACAGCGTTCCATGGAGCCGAATGACCAGATCGAATATCTCATTCAGGCACTTCTCCGCCCGATCCATTTCATCTGCAATATCCGGATTCACCAGCAGATTAACGTGAATATTCCCATTGCCGGCGTGACCGAAATTAACATTGGCAATCCGGTATTTATCGCTCAATTGTGCCACCCCCTCCAGAAACTCGGGTAAAGCTGAAACCGGCACAACGACATCTTCGTTAATTTTCCTTGGCGCGATATCGCGCAGTAATGGGGATAACGTCTTGCGGGCCAGCCATAAGGTAGCGGCATCCGCAACCTCCTCGGCATGGATCAGCCCGGTATTGCGGCAGGCGGAGAGAATCATCGTTCCCAACTCCGGAATATAGCTGGACGGACCATCCACCTCGATCATCAGCATGGCGCGGGATTCTGCTGGCAGCATGCCGGGAGAGCGCCCACGTATCAAGTTGAGCGAACCCGCATCCAGAAATTCAAGGGCGCTGGGGCCTTGGGGAAGGGCCATAATCTGAACGATCGCCGTTGCACAACTTCGGGTATCACGATAATGCGCAATAAGACCGCTACGTGCTTGAGGAAGGGAAGTCAACTTGAGTGTCGCCTCAGTAATAATAGCCAGCGTACCCTCGGAACCGATCAAAAGCCGCGTGAGATCGTAGCCCACCACGCCTTTAGTGGTATAGCAACCTGTCGTGATAAACTTTCCATCTCCCGTCACCACCTTCAAGCCCAGTACATGATCGCGGGTCGTCCCGTATTTCACCGCGCGAGGACCGCCCGCAGAGGTCGCGAGGTTTCCGCCTATGCTGGAGTAAGCTGCGCTGGAAGGATCGGGGGGCCAGAAAAAGCCATGAGGTTTGGCTGCATCCTGTATCGATTGGTTGAGAACACCCGGCTCAGCCACAATGACCCGATTGGCCGGATCAACCGAAATAATGTCCAGCATCCGCTCCAGGGATAACGCCACGCCTCCCTGTTCAGGAAGGCTTCCGCCCGAGGTGCCGGTGCCGCGTCCACGCGGCGTGAGCGAAATCCCAAAACCGTTGCAAAGCGATACAATCCTTTGTACCTCTATGGGGGTAATGGGGAACGCTACCGCGTCGGGCGGAAAAATTTTACGGCTATTGTCGTAGGCATAGGCATAACAGTCCACGGGATCGGTGAGAAGCCGCTCGGCGGGGAGCAGATTTCTAAGTTCGGCGATGAAGTTAATCGGAAGCATATAGAAGAAACATCAACGCTTACAGGGTTCCGATTCCAATGAGCCACGGCCAACCGCACAGGAATGCCAGTCATACCGCCGCCTGTTTAAATCTCTTTGAAAGGGATCACACCCCGGCAAGGCCATCGGGTAAGCCTGGTTGGTCATCTCCGATTATCAGCTCAATCCAGGTATTCGAATACTTTCACCACCTTCTGCACCCCACTGGTGGAACTGGCAATCTCCACCGCACTCTCGACTTCCTTGCGCTTTACCAATCCCAGTAGATAAACCAAGCTGTTTTCTGTCACCACTTTCACATGGTTGACCTGGAATTTACCGGCATCCATAAAGCGTCCTTTAACCTTGGATGTAATCAATGCGTCATTACTGCGAGACATAAACGAGCTGCTCGCCCCTATTGCAATCTCGTTGGTGACATTGCGCACATTTTCGAGACCCTTAACAAGGTCGCCAATTTCCTTTTTCACACTTTCGGTCGGAGCCTCGCCGGTAAGCAATACGTGACGATTAAAGCTCGTGACATTGACATGGATATTCCCGCCGAATTTTTCGCTGATACGTCGGCCGCTTTTTAACTCAATGCCTTCATCCTCCACAAAACTACCACCTGTACGCCGATCTTGAGATACCGCCACACCTGTACCGACACCGGATGCCACCCCGGTCGCGATTAACAGCGCGCAGCCCGGCAGAAGTGGAAACAGCAATACAAGTAACAACAGCCATTTCCGATTCGAATTTCTCATTCATTCCCTCTAATAGCAACTGATCAATCATATTATCCTGCCATCGCAGGATAATTCTTAAGGCCCTGAATACCAGGACGGCATGGCCATGGTAGCCAGCGTCCAATTTTATCCCGATTCATGCATCTTAATATGATAAACATTCACGAAGGGAACGCTGCTTTATGTCGAGGCAAAGGTGGATAGCGCAACCAATCAGGCATGTCAATTGTCAATTCCGGCACAAGCTATTGTTATTCACCGAAAACATTTTTGATCCATTCAATTTCCTGATCATTGCACGCGGATAACAACACTGCATCAAAACGGCATGGCGGCTCGGCTTTCAATGAGGCAAGGTAATGTCGTGCCGTAAGTAATAGTTTCCTCTGTTTGGATGACGTGATGCTGGACGCAGCGCCACCAAAAGCCGGATTTGTGCGCAACCGAACCTCGACGAATACCAGCGTCATTTCTTCGCGCATGATGAGATCAATCTCCCCGAAGCGACAACGATAGTTTCTATGAAGCAGAACAAGATTTCGCCGTAGGAGAAATTTTTCCGCATATCTCTCGGCATCGCTGCCCTTCATGACTGATCGCTCATGTCTAGTATTATCCCAGCAGGCGCGGTTAAATGCATCGATAATACATATCTCGCAGCCTGCCTCAATTCATGCATAACGCTGCTTATTAGCCATCAACCGCAGGTTTGAACAAAGGCATGCAAAAATATGATACAACCGGGTACGTTATACGTTGTTGCCACACCGATAGGAAACCTGCGCGACATCAGTTTGAGAGCGTTGGATATACTCGCCGCGGTGGACATGGTCGCTGCCGAGGAT
>JBOIFK010000015.1:0-8188 GCA_050741585.1 Nitrosospira sp. | reverse complement strand
TGGAACAGTCCCGCGAATACCACCGCACATTGATCAGGCAGGTCGTGCGCATGCTTTGCGCCGGCGTCGTTCACGGCGATTTGTCTGAATACAATGTCCTTGCCGGCGGCGACGGACCGGTCATCATCGATCTGCCCCAGGCCATTGACGCCGCGGGCAACAACAATGCCCGGCGTGTATTCGTCCGGGACATTGACACGCTGACCACCTATTTTGGCCGCTTTGATCCGGAACTGCTTGCCACCGATTATGGCGGAGAGATCTGGTCGCTCTACCAGGGCGGAAAACTGCACTCCGAGATCGAATTGACCGGGCGCGTCAAGCATAACGAGGCGCCCGCCAATGTGGGCAGCGTGATGCGGGTAGTTGCCAGTGTGCTCAAAAGAGAGATGGCCTTGCAACGGCACAAACAGACGATGAGACGATAGGATTTATCCGGAATTTGTCTACGCCATTAATCATATGGTATCAACAACCTGCTGAATTCCGTAAATAATGTGACTAGTAGTGCGACAATTTGCCACATTCCCATGTTTCCCGAAATAGATTATCCTCGCTCCCGGTATTGTTATGGGGGAAGCATGCGACGGATTCTTCGTATTACAACCGTGTTCCTGCTGAGCGCTTCCGCCGCCGCGTTGGCGGATCACCCGGATCCGGCCATGGAAGGTCGTGATAGTGCGATGTCCCGGCCTCCCAAGACGACGCTGGCGGTAGGTGCAACGCTGGATGGCGATGGGCGGTTATGGTTGGCGAAAGTCGAGAACCAGCGGCTGCTGGTTTCCCGGTCGGACGATGAGGGCAAAGTTTTTTCCAGACCGGTTGTCGTTACACCTTATCCGGAAAATATATCCGCCGACGGCGAGAACCGCCCCAAGATTTCCGTTGCGCGTGATGGCACCGTGCTTCTGACCTGGATAGAGACGCTACCGCAGAAATATTCGGGCAACGTTCGCTTCGCCCGTTCGACGGACTCAGGCCAAACCTTTTCCAAACCCATTACCCTGAACGACGATGGCCGTATCACCAGTCATCGTTTTGATTCGCTGGCAATCGATGGCGCTGGCAGAGTGGTGGTGGCCTGGCTGGACGCGCGCGATCGGGATGCTGCAAGGGAAAGGGGCGATGAGTTCTCAGGAGTGTCAATCTACACGGCGCGATCCGGAGATAACGGCGCCAATTTCAGCGCAAATCGCAAATTTCAGGAGCACACCTGCGAATGCTGCCGGATTGCGCTTGCCTGGACGCAGAAAGGCCCAGTGGCTTTCTGGCGGAATATTTTTGGTACCAATACGCGCGACTTCGCCATCGCAAACCTGGACAAAGGGGGGATACGGCGCGCCACGGTTGATGAATGGCAAATCGACGCATGTCCGCATAATGGGGGAGACATCGCAACCGATCACCGTGGCCAATTGCATCTGGTCTGGTTTACCAATGGCAACAACCGTCAAGGCTTATTCTATAAACGCCTCGATAGCGGCTGGGAGTCGCAACCGCTTCCCATCGGAGATCCGGCAGCCCAGGCAAATCATGCATCGGTAGTAGCGGAGGGTAAAACGGTTCTCCTCACCTGGCGCGAATTTGATGGGCGTTCCTATTCCGCGCAGATGATGCACTCGAATGATGGGGGTGTCTCCTGGAGTGAACCACGGCGTTTGATGGATTCCGCCGGGGCGACGGATTATCCCGTACCGCTGATTGACGGGAAAAAAATACTGGTCGTATGGAATACCGCGATGGAAGGCTTGCGGATACTACCGTTTGAACGAATCTCCGCAGGTGATATCCGTTCATCTCAATCCTGGTAATTTGCTCTGCGGTTGGGAATCGAGAAGTTGGTAATGTTGCCTCGGAAATGCATTCTAAACAGCATCCATAAGCTGGTTGTTTATTCAATAAAAAGCAGGCGAGAAGTAAAATAAATATGAAACCTATCCCTCTCGTCCTAGCGAGCCTGCTTTGCGCGTCTTCTGCCTGGGGCGAAGATGCGGGACAATCAAAAAATGCCCTGTCGGAAAAGACCACAACGGATTCTCGTGAAGGCAGGCTTGTCAAAACATCCCAATCAAGTGGCGGCATCGACGAACTTTTCATGCAGCCCAAAAAACCCCCTTCATCGGTACAGAACATGAGCCAGGTCGCGCAGGCCACGACTCCAGTTCCTGATTCTGCGCAGAAAGAAGCGCAAGGTGAAGCAATTGGCAAGGAAGGAAAGAATAAAGACAAAGGTAAAGATCAGCCGGCTCCGGGCAACCAGAAGCCAACGGTATTAAAGGAGATGGTGATTACGGGCGATGTCGAGCGTGACACGCATTACACTTCGCCCTCCACCCGCGTCACACGAGCGCAGATCGAGCTTCAGAATGCCCAAACCACGGAGGAAGTGCTCAAGTATCAGCCCAGTTTACAGATTCGCCAGCGGTATGTCGGCGATCCCAATGGCGTGCTGGGCATTCGCGGTGCGGATATGTTCTCGACGGCACGCAATATGGTCTATGCCGACGGTTTGCCACTGCACAACTTTTTACAGGCTTCCTATAATGGCGCGCCGCGCTGGTCAATGGTTGGTCCCAATGAAATTGATGCTGTCGATATTGTGTATGGTCCTTTCTCCGCGGAATATAGCGGCAACTCGATTGGTGGGGTCGTCAATATAAGAACGCGCATGCCGCGCAAGCAGGAGTTTTATGTCGAGACCAGCCTCTTTATTCAACCATATAATCTCTATGGGCCGGACAAAGGGACGTTTATAGGCGATCGGCAATACGTATCGTATGGCAACCGGTTTCAAGACAAGTTGTCGGTTTTTTTCGCCTATAATCGCCTAGAAGCTCAAAGTCATCCTCAATCCTACTTTATCGATAACACCGGCTTACAGGATGTTGCCGGGGGCACGCCCGTTTCTGGCGGTATCCGGACGCCTGATACACGTGGCACGCCCAGCATTATTTATGGCGATACGGGCCCTGAAAAAGTGAATACCCACCTGTTCAAAGGTAAGTTGGGTTATGACATTACCGCCGATCTCCAGGCGATCTTTACGGTAGCTTACGAGGACCGGACGCGCAGTGGCAATAGGCCTCAAAACTTTTTAACGGATGGGTTCGGGCAATCGTTCTGGGGTGGTGCTGCGCCTGCGTGCAACTCCCCCGGAACCTGTGCGGTACCAGGCAATGGTTCGCTGGATGGAACAAGGTTCGACGTCGTAAGACGTGGTTTCGGGGGCAGCCAGGATAAGCGTGAGACCCTCAACCTTGGTTTGCAGCTTCGCGGCGCGCTTACGCCGAACTGGAATATCGATACCACGATCAGTCATTTCGATGTTCTGAAAGATATTCGTGCCACCGCTTTTTTCAATCGAAATGATCCAGGAAACACCGGGGCAGGCCAACTTCAGGATTTCAAGCAATTCAGCTGGCTGAATTATGATCTCAAGTTGAGCACCCCGGCGCTACTCGGCAATCAAAAATTGTCGCTCCTGACCGGGTATCATTTTGATAAATACAACTTGAGTTTCCGGCAGTATGATCTGGTGGACTATGCCACGCTGACGCGCGGCCCATTGCAGGCCAACCGGAACAACGAGGGTCAAACGATGACCAACGCAATCTTCGCACAGTCCGCGTATCGTTTTTATCCCGATTGGGATGTGACGGTCGGGGCGCGCCAGGAATGGTGGTCGGCGACCAATGGCGTGGTCGGAAGCTCTGCCGGAAGTACTTCGGTACCGGATCGCGCCGAATCCGCCCTTTCTCCCAAAGTTTCGCTGGGTTATGAACCCGGCGCCTGGAAATACCGATACTCTTTTGGCCGGGCTCATCGGTTCCCGGTGATTGCCGAGCTTTTTCAGTCGCTCGGGAGCCCAACTCAGATTCTTACCGCCAATGCGTTGCTCAGGCCCGAGAACGGCGTGCACCATAACTTCATGATTGAATACGGACTGCCCAAAGGCTACGTTCGCCTGAATGTTTTCCGCGACGACATCAAGGATGCCATTCAACAGGTGCTCAGCGCTTCAGGTGTACTGACACAGAGTTCGTTTCAGAATATCGATCAGACCAGCACGACGGGTGTTGAGCTTATCTTCGATCAACGGCGTATCCTGGGCTCGAGATTTGACTTCATGTTCAACGGCACCTGGATGAATGCGAAGGTAGACAAGGGTCCAATCATCAGTTCCACGGATTCAACCGGCGCGAATGCCGATTTTGATCTCACGGGAAAGCAGCGCATCCGCTTACCTCATTGGCGAGCGAACTTCTTCACTACGTATCATGCCACGGACGCCTGGGATATCTCACTCTCCGGCCGCTATACCAGTGATTCGTTTAATGATCTTGATAATCGGGATCGTGTCAACAACGTGTTTGGAGCCCAGAGCGATTTCTTCTTCATGGACTTCAAGACCAGCTACCGGTTTAAATTGCAGAACGGCTTGAAAAGCCGGGTCTCGTTTGGCATTACCAACCTGAATAATGATAAGGCGTTTGTTTTTCATCCCTATCCGCAACGCACTTATATTGTTGAAGCCGCATTTAGTTACTAGTGTAGCGATATCTCTGACTCACCACACTAACGCGGATGTCAATGGTCGGCTGTATCCGTTATCGGAACAAATTGACCACGCCGTCCAAACCGACGTGATTGATCGCGTAAGTTGCCTTTTCCTGCACGACGGGCTTGGCATGATAGGCGATGCTGACGCCGGCTTCTCCCAGCATTTTAAGATCATTGGCGCCGTCTCCGATTGCAATGACCTGCTCTCGTTTCAATCCCAGTTCCTCGCGCACGCGTTGTAACATATTGGCTTTTCCCTGGGCGCCGATGATTTCGCCCAGTACCTTGCCGGACAATTTGTTATCCACGATTTCAAGCGTATTGGCGGCGGCGTAATCAAATCCCAATTTTGTTTTTATTCTATCGGTAAAAAAAGTGAAGCCGCCGGAAATCACCATTGTTCTGAGGCCTGCCGCTTTCATTCGTTGCAGCATCTTCTCCGCCCCAGGACTTAATTGCACCCGTTCATCGTAAACGCGCTGCAGCGCGTCCTGATCCAGACCTTGCAGTAACGCCGTACGCTGCTTCAGACTTTCGGCAAAAACAATTTCTCCGCGCATGGCTCTAAGTGTGATTTCGGATACTTGCGGTTTGACACCATGCATATCGGCGATTTCGTCAATCGATTCAATCGCGAGCAAAGTTGAATCCATATCCATCGCCACCAGGCCAAAGTCGGCAAGTTGCGCCGTTTGCTCTACGAAAGCGAAATCCAGTTCGGCGTCGGCGCAATATTCCGGTACGTTGTCCCGCCGGTGCGCATTTTCCAGACGGAAAGCCTGACCGGTAATTCGCTCGATATGATTGGCGCCAGCGAGCTTCGCCAGTTCCCTTAGATCATGGTTTTGGATTTCAAGTCCCTGGATAATAAGATTCATAGGCCTTTCAATTTTGTTGAGGGTCATCTAATGCGCTTTGCATTTCGCCTGGTTGCTTTTTCGCTTCGATTCTTCAAGTTTGACAAGCGACTGAGACCGCTGCCTGTACGTGCCCGGGAGAAGATAAAGTCACTCTGTATCTGTAGCGGCCGCTGACACTTTGCCGGCAGCCCCGCATTTTGCCAGCATTCACTGCTGAGTTCCATCTCAATCGCCAGAATCAATCCTAAGGGACATATTGTGGGATGGAGGATTTAGCTAGAGACTCGCTTGTTTGCGACTTGATAAAAAATCCAGAAGTGCGCTAGGATCGGCGCCAAATATCCCGGAGGAAGGGTCCGAATTGAAACATTCTTACGGAAATCCCTGATGCCGGGGAATGTATAATTAACCGACGGTATCTTCCGTAAGGGAATGACTGAAGCAAACTATGAATAAACCGCTCATTATCGGTACTCCACTCAGTTCCTCCGCTATTAAAGTCATGCTGCTCGGTAGCGGTGAACTCGGCAAGGAGGTTATTATTGCCCTGCAACGCTTGGGCATAGAAACCATCGCCGTGGATCGCTATCCCCATGCCCCGGGTCATCAGGTAGCGCACCGCGCGCATGTGATCAATATGGCGGACGGTGTCGCATTGCGTGAGTTGATCGAACGTGAGCAGCCGCTGGTTATCATTCCGGAGATCGAAGCAATTGACACCGCCACACTGGCGGAGATCGAACGGGTGGGAATGGCACGCATCATTCCCACAGCACGCGCCGTGCAGCTCACCATGCATCGCGAAGGCATCCGATGTCTTGCGGCGGAAACGCTGGGTTTGCCGACTTCCCCGTATGCCTTCGCCAGCAGCCTGGAAGAATTGCGCATGTCAATTGAGAATGGCATCGGCTACCCTTGTATTGTAAAACCGGTGATGTCCTCTTCCGGCAAAGGTCAATCGAAAGTTGATGATGCGGAAGACATAAAAGCGGCGTGGAACTATGCAGCAAGCGGTAGCAGGGTAGATCAGGGAAGGGTCATCGTCGAAGGCTTTATTCATTTTGACTACGAAATCACACAGCTTACCGTGCGTGCGATGAGTGCGAACAGCGAAGTGGAAACCCATTTTTGCGAACCGATCGGGCATGTCCAGATTAATGGCGATTATGTGGAAAGTTGGCAGCCACAGGTCATGTCGCCGCTGGCGTTGCAACGCGCGCGTCACATTGCCCGGAAAATCACTGATGACCTTGGGGGCCTGGGTGTCTTCGGCGTGGAACTGTTCGTCAAAGGCGACGAAGTCTGGTTTAGCGAAGTCAGCCCGCGCCCGCATGATACGGGCATGGTAACGATGTGCAGCCAGATTCAGAATGAATTTGAGCTGCATGCCCGCGCCATCCTCGGTCTGAAGGTGAATACCGGTTTGCGTGCCCCGGGTGCAAGTGCGGTGATTTATGGGCAACTGGAAGCGCAGGCTATCGCATTTGCGGGAGTAGATAAGGCATTGCTTGTGCCGCAAAGCGATCTGCGCCTGTTCGGTAAACCGGAATCATTTGCCCATCGCCGCATGGGCGTGGCGCTGGCAAACGGTGCGAATACTGACGAAGCAAGAATACGTGCGAAACTTGCGGCCATTCACGTGGTGCCCATAAAAATGGACGTCAAAAGCGCGCAATTCGAGTAGAGTCCTACCACCGTTACGCTAAATGGCCCTCCGGGAAACTGGTGAGCCGGTGGAGTGCGCACCTTGCGCCGCCGGATCACCACGTTTCGGTACGAGTGATGGGTTACCCTGCGTCGGCAGTACTCAAGTATTAGCCGGAATCGCCGTTGAATGATATGCAGGATACCGCGATGCGTGTCACGTAAAATTGAACTGCAAAACCTGAGCTGCGCGATAATGCTCCCAGTGTTGCAGTACGGAGACACAGGATCGGGAGATGACAAAGTATGGGATATTGATGCTGCCAGATAAGCTATACACCCTGCCGAAGGCTCAAGCGGGACAAATGCTGTGCTGGATAATGCTGGCGCTGCTGGGATTGAATATGACCGCATGCAATGTCCTCCTGAAACCGCCCCCGCCGGAGATTCCGCTGGATTGCTGCGTAAAGGAGCAGCATGAAATCGAGCGCCTGCAAAAGCTCGTGCTTGCGGAAAAGGAAGCGCAGCAACATGAAATCGGACACCTGCAAAAATTGCTGGTCGAGAAAGAGGCGCAGATTCGCACCCAACAGGTCCGGCAGCAGGAGCAGGCCAAGACGTTGCAGAAGACAATCAATCAAGCCGCCCATGCCCGGGTGAAGCTTCGGCGGTTGGCCACGCGTCCTGCCGCTGCTTCGACGATTGCGGAAGTCGAGGTCGCCATGGACAACCTGAAATCATCCCCATTCGGGGAGTCGGAGCAGATGGTGCAAGCTCAGGCACAGCGCCTTGTTAAGGTGGCCGTAGCATCCTACACGGAAGGCAACTACGTTGCGGCCATGGATTACGCCGCGTATGCACATGGCTTTATCGATATGATCAGGAATAATCGTAAATTTAAACTGTCGGATCCCCGGTGGGTGACGACGGCGTTCGAGGTGCCTATCCCGTTACGTGTCACGGCCAATAGCAATCTGCGTCGGAAACCCGGCCTCCGTGCAGCAGTACTTGACGTGCTGAAGAAAAATTCCGCCGTGATAGCGGAGGCTTACCAGGGTGACTGGTTGCAAGTTCAAACAGCCGATGGGCAGTCCGGTTGGGTGCTGAACACGTTGGTGGAGACC
>JBOIFK010000014.1:0-8200 GCA_050741585.1 Nitrosospira sp. | reverse complement strand
ATTCACAATTGCATGGTGTGCTGGCGCGGCAACGAGAAATAGCCCAGATTGAAATCGAAGTGGATACATTACGGGTCGCTCTCTCCGTCGAGAAATCCGCGCTGGAGACGGCGGAAGGAAGCTGTCGCGAACTGGAGTCGTCTGTCTCGCGCTTGCGCTACGATAGCGGACAACTCCGGCAACAGTATCATGACGCGCAAATGCAGGCATTGAAGCTCACTCAGTTAGCCGAGCGTGCGAACCAGCGACGCAGCCAGATCGATGGCGAGTTGGCGGAAATCGAGCAGCAGGCGGTGGCGGAAATTTCCCGGAAGCAGGATGCTGAAACAAAACTGGCGGAATACCGGGTTCAAATTGAGGCTCTGCAGGAGCAGGTGCAAACGGAAAGACTGGCGGGCGCGGCAGCAGAGCAGTCACTTCATGCCCAGCGTCAGCTCGCGCAGAATGCGGTGAGGGAAATGCAGGAAGCAGAATTTTCTGAAAAGACCTGCCGGAATAAAATCACCGAGCTGGAGAACTCTGTCGACATCATCGGCGGGAATATCACAGAACTCAGAACCAGTCTCAAAAAAATCCGGGCCGAGCAAGAAAGCTTTGATGAAGTCCCGTTGAACAGTCTCCTCCAGGAATGGCTGACGCGTCGCCAACACAGGGAACAGGCGTTGGCAGCGGTACGCGATGCTCTGGAAGACGCAGCCAATGATTTGCGCCGGATAGAGCAGGAGCGCATGAGTTCCGAGCAAAAGTTGCATCCGTTGCAAGAATCTATTAGCCGTGCGCGTCTCAAGGAACAGGAAGCGCGAATGACCGAGAGTCAGTTCGGCGAACAATTAAAGGAGGCGGGAGCCGACGAGGAGGAGTTGACACGAACTCTCGGCAAAACACGGCCTTCCGCATTGCAGGCTGAAATCAATCGTCTCAACGTCGAAATAGCGGCGTTGGGGGCGGTTAATCTGGTTGCGCTGGAGGAATTGCAATCTTCGCAGACGCGCAAGACGTATCTCGATTTACAATCGCAGGACTTAAAGGAAGCGGTGGAAACCCTGGAAAACGCAATTCGGCGGATAGACGGTGAAACCCGTGAACGTCTGCTGGAGACCGTCGACAAGGTAAATGGCCATCTGGAGGAGATGTTCCCTGTTATGTTTGGGGGCGGGCAGGCAAAGCTGATATTACGGGGCGAGGAGATCCTTGATTCGGGTGTGCAAATTTTTGCGCAGCCGCCGGGCAAGAAGAACAGTTCCATCCATTTGCTATCCGGTGGCGAAAAAGCCTTGACCGCGCTGGCACTGGTATTTTCACTATTCCAGCTTAATCCGGCGCCATTTTGCCTGCTGGATGAAGTCGACGCTCCCCTCGACGATAGCAACGCCGAGCGGTTCTGCAATCTGGTGAAGAAAATGTCGCGCCATACCCAATTTGTATTCATCAGCCACAATAAAATCACGATGGAAATGGCACAGCAGTTGATCGGTGTCACCATGCAGGAACAGGGCGTCTCGCGCGTTGTCGCGGTAGAAATCGAAGAGGCCGTCAAACTGGGTGACGACGCGGCGATGGTGACATGACTGGCATGGTGAACATGAGCGAACTGCAAATTAGCCTGATCGCCATTGGCTTCATCGTGGTTATGGGTGTCATTTTCTTTAACTGGATGCAGCAACGGCGCTACCGTCGTGGCGCGGAGAAAGCATTTGGACGCAAACATGAAGATGTGCTGCTCAGAACGGATGCATCGGCCGCGGAAGATGGGCGGGTCGAGCCACAACTCGGCAAAGAGAATTTGCGGGATCTCCAGGCGGGTCAAGTGGAGCCAGCGCAGGGGAATGCAGGACCCACTGAACCGGGGGAAACCACCCAGCCAAATTTGGAGCCGGTTTCCATCGCGGCTGCACCGGCCACATCGGCCGAGCAGGCACCTGTTGCGGGCAGCAATGCCGGAGACGCGGTGGATTACGTGATTAACATTCATGCCGAAACATTTATCACCGATTCGAGCCTGACGAAGATATTGCAGCGGAAATTCGATTTCAACAAACCCATGCGATGGCTTGGGCAGAGAGATGCCGATGCATTCTGGGAAGAAATTGCGATGGAGGGCAATGGCAGGGAGGGCAAGGGCGGCTATATTAATGTGAAAGGCTGCCTGCAGCTTGCCGATCGTGCCGGTCCAGCGAGCGAAGTAAGTTTGTCCGAGTTTCGCGACATGGTGCAAAATTTCGCCGCGCACGTGAACGCAGTCGCAGATTGCCCTGACGTCCGAGAAGCATACGCAAGGGCGTTGTCCCTTGATCAATTTTGCGCAAAAGTGGATGTCATGATAGGCATCAACATTATCAGCAGGGACGCCAGCCCATTCACCGGTGCCAAGATCCGTGTTCTGGCGGAAGCGTCGGGCTTCAAGCTGGCGCCGGAAGGCGTATTCAATTACCGCGATGAAAGTAATACTGTTTTATTTTCCCTCAATAACCATGAATCCGCCCCATTTCTTTCCGACAGCATGCGAACGCTCACGACCCGTGGTGTCACCTTTCTGCTTGATGTCCCCAGAGTGGCAAACGGCGAGAAGATTTTTGATCAGATGACGCATCTTGCCGGGATTTTTTCCGACACCCTGGGCGGGATTATGGTGGACGATAATCATGTTCCGCTCAGCGATAGCGGCATCGGTAAAATCAAACATCAGTTAATGGCCATTCAGTCTATGATGCTGTCACGCAATATCCCTGCCGGCGGGGAGATTGCACTGCGGCTGTTTGCATGAATGAGCGCCGCAGATGACATCGGGCACCGGGCACAAAAACTGCGCGATGCTATCGAACTGCATAACTACAACTATTACGCGCTGGATGCGCCAACGATTCCGGATGCGGAGTACGATAAGCTGTTCCATGAATTGCAGGAACTTGAGCAATCCCATCCTCAACTCATTACGCCCGACTCTCCCACCCAGCGCATAGGGACCGCGCCGCTCAAAGCTTTTTCACAGATTTTTCATCGCACGCCAATGCTCTCTCTCGGAAATGCTTTTAAGGCGGCGGAGGTGGATGCATTCGACCGGCGTGCGCGCCAGACACTGGGCGTGGACAGCGTGGAATATGCAGTGGAACCAAAATTTGATGGACTTGCCGTCAGCCTCTGTTATGAGAACGGCATATTCATGACTGGCGCAACCCGTGGTGATGGCTACGTCGGCGAAGATGTCACCTTGAATTTGCGTACCGTTAGGTCGATTCCCTTACAGTTGCAGGCCGGTCATTACACCGCTGAGCGACCCGCCTTTATGGAAGTGCGAGGTGAAGTGTTGATGCTGAAAGCGGACTTCGAGAAACTTAACCGGCAACAACGTGAGAGAGGCGAAAAGGAGTTCATTAATCCCCGCAACGCTGCAGCGGGTTCGCTAAGGCAGTTCGATCCCGGCATTACCGCTACGCGCAGGCTCACGTTCTTCGCATACGGCATCGGCGCTTGTAGAGGCGGAAATGTGCCTCGTGATAAACATAATCATGTGATGGATTACCTCGCATTACTACGTTTTCCGGTTGCGCGGGAGCGCAGTGTCGTGAATGGTGCAACAGCACTGCTGGAATATTACCGTGAGATGGAGGGATTGCGTGAACACCTGCCTTATGACATCGATGGCACGGTATACAAGGTGAACGATCTGGCGCAGCAGGAGAAGCTCGGATTTGTTTCCCGCGCTCCCCGATTCGCCGTGGCGCATAAATTTCCGGCGCAGGAAGCTGTCACGGAATTGTTGGGAATCAATGTACAGGTGGGCAGAACCGGCACTTTGACGCCAGTTGCGCGGCTGAAGCCTGTATTTGTCGGCGGCGTCACGGTGACGAACGCGACGCTGCATAACGAGGATGAAATCAGGCGCAAGGACGTAATGATCGGTGACAGCGTGACCGTGCGGCGGGCGGGTGACGTGATCCCGGAGGTGGTGGCTGTGCAGAAGGAGAAACGACCGCCGCACGTCAAGCTTTTCACCATGCCAGATCATTGTCCGGTGTGCGGCGCCAAAGCGGTGCGCTTGCCCGGCGAGGCTGTGACACGCTGTACTGGCGGGCTGTTCTGCCCGGCGCAACGGAAGCAGGCAGTGCTGCATTTTGCCTCGCGCCGTGCCATGAATATCGATGGCGTGGGAGATAAACTGGTGGAGCAACTGGTGGATAATGCCATTATCAGAACACCCGCGGATCTTTATAAACTCGGCATAAGCGCGCTCGCTGCTTTGGGACGCATGGCGGAAAAATCTGCGGGTAACGTGGTCAGTGCTATCCAGAAAAGCAGAAATACCACGCTGGCCCGCTTCATTTATTCTCTGGGTATCCGGAATGTGGGCGAGACGACTGCAAAAGATCTGGCACGGTATTTCGGTAATCTTGATAGTTTAATCATGGCGGATGCGGAAAGTCTGCAGCAGGTGCCCGATATTGGTCCGGTAGTTGCCCAGAGTATTACCAATTTTTTTGCTGAGAGGCACAATATCGAAGTCATCGAACAATTGCGTGCTGGCGGAGTGCGATGGGAAGAGGACGCAGGCACGCAGCAGGCCGGCTTTGGTATTGGTAAACTCGGTGATAAAACTTTCGTGCTGACAGGAACCTTGCTGAATCTGACCCGGGAAGACGCCAAGGAGAAAATCGAAGCTCTGGGAGGAAAAGTGTCGGGGAGCGTTTCGAAAAGAACGGATTATGTGGTGGCCGGCACCGACCCGGGCAGTAAGTATGACAAGGCAGTCGAATTGGGAATAGCCGTCCTCGATGAGGCAGGGCTGTTACAATTATTGCAAGACCCGCAGGCTGGTTTACACTCAATTTCCTAGTAACCTGTCGGACTTGAAGAATCGATGCGAAAAAGTGGCTGGGCGAGGACAGATTTTGACGATCTTGAAGACCAACAGTTGTTCTATTGGCCGAAAAAGCGGCGAAATATGGACCGGCCAGACGCTTTTGCAGCCGATTTTCCTTTAAATCCGACAGGTTGCTAGAATCCTTAAGCGAGTACGTTTATGCCAAAAATAACCAAAGCCGTTTTTCCCGTGGCAGGAATGGGTACCCGTTTTCTGCCCGCCACCAAGGCCAGCCCCAAGGAAATGATGCCTATCGTGGATAAGCCGCTGATTCAGTATGCCGTGGAAGAAGCCATCGCGGCTGGCATCACTGAAATGATCTTCGTTACAGGGCGCAATAAGCGCGCCATCGAAGATCATTTCGATAAGGCTTACGAAATGGAAGCGGAGTTGGAGGCGCGGGGTAAGAGTGCTACGCTGGAAATGTTGCGAAGCATTTTGCCCAAAAACATTCCCTGCATCTATATCCGGCAGTCGGAAGCCTTGGGGCTGGGCCACGCGGTATTGTGCGCACGTCCTGCGGTAGGCAACGAACCGTTTGCGGTACTTCTTGCAGATGATTTGCTGGCTGGCAATGAGCCGATCATGCAGCAGATGACGCGGGTATATGAACAAAACGGCTGTTCGATACTGGCTGTACAAAATGTCGAGCCGGCGGATACGGTGAATTACGGTATTGTGAAATGCGGGCCGGGAATGAATGGATTGCATCCTATCACGGGCATGGTGGAAAAACCCGCGCCCGAGAACGCCCCCTCGACCCTGGGCGTCGTCGGCCGCTATATCCTCACCCCAAAAATTTTTGAGCATCTGGAAAACGTCAGGCCAGGCGCGGGCGGAGAAATTCAGTTGACTGACGGCATCGCTGCGTTGCTACAGGAAGAGCGTGCGCTTGCTTATGAATTTTCTGGCGTCCGGTACGATTGTGGAACCAAGATAGGCTACCTCAAGGCTACCATCGCGCTGGCGCTCGCACATCCTGAAGTGGGCAAAGAGTTTGCCGATTACCTCGATGCCCAGAGCTATCGCACTCTTTCCGATGAATCTTCCAGTGGCTCTGAACCTGCCGGTTGATTGCCCATTTCTGGCTCGGCGTCACGGCCCATCGAGATTTCGCTCCACGCAAATGCCGGATTCAAGTTTCCTCTGGGATTATTGCCCGAACCTTTACTGCTAATGCTTTCTTCCGAAGAGGCTAAGAGAATACTTGGTGCAGCAGAGCAGATATTTTCTGCTGCCGTCGTATCACAAACTGTCAAACGCATGGCGGCGGATATTACTGTGGAATTGTCCGACGCATATCCATTGGTATTAAGCGTAATGGGCGGGGCAGTGGTGTTTACCGGACAATTGCTGCCGCTACTGGAATTTCCGCTTAATTTCGATTATCTCCATGTCAGCCGCTACAATAATGAGATCCGGGGTGGCAAGATCAACTGGAAAGTGGCACCCCATGAAAACGTGCGGGACAGAGTGGTTTTGGTGCTGGATGATGTTCTTGACGAAGGAATTACGCTTGCAGCGATTCACGACTGGATCATGAGTCAAGGTGCGGCAGCCTGTTACAGCGCGGTTTTCGCCGAAAAGGATATTGGCAGACCCAAACCAATTAGTGCGGATTTTGTTGGCGTCGTGCTACCGGATCGCTATGCGTTTGGTTTTGGGATGGATATACATGGCGCATGGCGCAATTTGCCGGCAATATATGCATTGAAACGTTAAGTCCGTATTCTTCCAGTCACCCATTTTTGATCGAGAATATGCTTGCAATCATCGGCGGCACTGGCATGACCCAGCTCGCCTGCCTTGAAATATCGCATCGGCAGATTATGAGAACGCCCTATGGCGAGCCGTCCGGGCCGCTGACTTTTGGCAGAATCAATGACAACGAAGTTGTGTTTCTTGCGCGCCACGGCTACGGCCACACCATTCCGCCGCATACGGTAAATTATCGCGCCAACCTGTGGGCGCTGCATTCACTGAACTTGTCACGAGTGATATCAGTCGCATCGGTCGGTGGGATTCGTGCCGATTTCACCCCTGGCATGATCGCTATTCCGGATCAGATTATTGATTATACCCATGGCCGCAAGTATACTTATTACGAAGGCATAGATAAGCCGGTTACCCATATCGATTTTACGGAACCGTATTGCCAGCTAACGCGCAAATGCCTGCTGGAAGCGGCAAAACGGGTGGGCGGGAAAGTAATTGATGGTGGTGTCTATGCCGCTACTCAAGGGCCGCGCCTGGAAACCGCGGCGGAAATCAATCGGCTGGAGCGGGATGGGGCTGATATGGTGGGAATGACTGGCATGCCGGAAGCGGCACTGGCTAAAGAATTGGGCTTGTGCTACGCGACCATCGCGGTGGTAGCAAACTATGCCGCTGGCCGTGAAACAAGCGCTCACGCTATCCGTCTGGAGGATGCGCATGCCGTTCTGGAAAAAGCGATGGTCAGTGTCAGGAATATTCTCGAACGGGTGGTGGAGCTAAATGGCGATTAAGCCGGTATTGAAAATGGGTGACCCTCGTTTGCTGGAGGTGGCCCAGAAGGTAGAGAAATTTAACACGCCCGAACTCAATTCCCTGATCCAGGATATGCACGAAACCATGGAGGCGCTGGATGGCGCCGGATTGGCTGCACCTCAGATAGGAATCGGTCTTCAAGTCGTGGTGTTTGGCGTGACGCGCAATCCACGCTACCCGGATGCGGAGGAAGTCCCTTATACCGTGCTGGTGAATCCCAAGCTGACACCCCTCACACCGGAAGTGGAACAGGACTGGGAGGGTTGCCTCAGTGTTCCCGGCATGCGCGGCATGGTGCCACGCTTTACCAGGCTGCGCTATCGAGGCTCGGATCCATACGGTGGGCTCATCGATCGTACCGTGGATGGATTCCACGCTCGCGTCGTCCAGCACGAATGTGATCACCTGGAAGGGATTCTCTACCCTATGCGCATTACCGATTTCCGTACATTCGGCTTTACCGATGTTTTGTTTCCAGGTCAGGCGCCAATGGATGAGTAAGGCGGAAACAGCCCCTGAGTACCCCGGAATTTGTCCTTACCCACTCATTTTTTTGCTTCGATTTGTTAAACCCGGCAGGCTGACTGCCTGCTTTCCATCCGTTCTCAAATCGGAACAAACCAGTTGTTGGGCTAACAACTGAGCGAGATAGCGGGCGCTCCGTTTTCCGCTCTCAACAACAATATGCGCTGTCTCGCGATAAAGTGGATCACGCTGAGTATAAAGCTCAGTCAGTTTTCTGCGACGGTCGGGAGTTTGAAGCAACGGACGATTTTTGTCCTGCTGGGTGCGTCGCCACAAATCGTCAATGGT
>JBOIFK010000013.1:0-10456 GCA_050741585.1 Nitrosospira sp. | reverse complement strand
ACAAGAGCCTGACGCTTGCCGCCGCACAAAAATGTGGCATCCCCACCGCCACATCACGGTTGATTGAAAACCCATCGGAAATTGGCGCCCTCGCCGAAGGCCTTCGGTATCCTTTGATTGCCAAGCCAATGGTGCGCCATGGACAGAATAGTTACAGGATCAAATATTTCGTCACCGCAAAAGACCTTTTTAACAGCATCGCTCAGAATGATGAATGGTTGCGCGGCGCCTTGCTGCAGGAATATGTTCCCGGCGTAGGCAAGGGGATCGGCGTTCTCATGCACAAGGGAACGCCGATGGCGATATTTCAGCATCGCAGGATCAAGGAATTTCCATACACGGGTGGCGTGAGCGTCACAGCCGAGGCGGAGAAGGTTGATCCAGTGCTGGGAGATCTTGCGGTGGCGCTCCTGCGCGAAATCGAATGGCAAGGCATTGCGATGGTCGAATATCGGTACAACCCGGACGACAATCGTTTTGTATTAATGGAGATCAATGGCCGCTACTGGGGCTCGCTTTTTCTTGCCGCACGGGCGGGCGTCGACTTCCCGTATTATGAATGGCAACTTGCCCATGGCGAGCAGCCGAATGTGCCAGAAACTTATAGTGTCGGCATGCGGGCGCGATGGATGGCCGGTGACATCCTGCGACTCCACGGTATCCTTGATCAGTCTCACCGCAGCGAAATCGATCCGGTTTCAGGCGGCAGGGAAATCATGCGCTTCGTCACGGATTTCGGTTTTCGCACGCGCGACGCCATATTCTCGTTTAACGACCCCATGCCCGGGATACAGGAACTGCGTGAAACGATAACCGTACTCGCCAAAGCCGACCTGAAGCGTCTCATCGGCGGCATGCTCCCAGAAGCATTGCTCAAGCAGATCCGAATTTACCGTCATCTTGAATCCAGATTGCGCCCCATCTTCGTAAACCAGCAATTACGTCGTTTTGCCGGGATTCAACCGGTGCTGTTTCGCCGGGATGAGCATGAAGTTCGCAGCGTTCTTTTCGTTTGCCTGGGCAATATCATTCGCAGCACAACTGCCGCCGCGTTCATGCAGCAAATGCTCGCGGATACCGACAAGAAATCACTTGAAATTTTTTCAGCTGGCTTATGGGAAGGGTTGACGCGCGTCGATCCGCGCCCCTCTCCGGAGGCGGTGATAGAAATCGCGGCCGAGTGGGGAATTTCACTGAAAGAGCATCGATCACGACCTGTCACAAGGAAATTGATCGATGCTTGCGACGCGATATTTGTCATGGATTATCAGAATGAGAGCATGCTGCTTTCGCAATATCCCGATGCAAGGCATAAAGTGTTTTTGCTGGGAGGTTGCGTTGAAAGGATACCGCTGGAGAAAATGGAGATAACAGACCCTTATGGCGGAACCGCCGACGAAATCCGTGGCTGTCTTTCCATCATCAACGACCGGGTTCGTGGCCTGATTAAGTTATTCGCCACTTGCGGCAATACCGGCATGGAACCGCCACCGCTCAACCAATTTAACAAGAACTGATATTTAAGGCTCTCGATGGATTTGCGCGTCAGCGTCGTTTCCGCACTGCGATGGTCGGCTATCAGCCGGTTCACCGCCCAAATCGCGACCTGGGCATCGACGATCATCGTGATCCGGTTACTGGTCCCCGAGGATTACGCCTTGGTTGCAATTTCGGGACTTGTCATCGGGTTCACCTCGCTCATGCGCGAACTTGGCTTGGGCGCGGCGATTATTCAGCGGGATGATCTTGACGAGGACCAGATCCGGACAATATTCGGATTGATCATCGTCGTCCATATTTTCCTTTTTTTGTTGATTTATCTCGTTGCGCCGCCTGTCGCCAGCTTCTTTGGGGAGGAGAAACTTGTCGACATCATACGTGTTGCCGCGCTTCAGCTACTGATCCTGATGTTCCTGGTCATCCCCAGCGCGCTCATGCATCGCGCAATGCAGTTCAAGTGGATGTCCATCGTCCATGCGGTGTCCATGATTACCGCAGCCCTTGTCACCCTGGCAATGGCTTATCAAGGCTTTGGCGTCTGGGCGCTGATTGGGGGAAATTTCGCGGCGAGCATCATAAATACTGCTGGTTATCAGTTCGGTGAACCTTACTGCAAAATGCCATCCTTTCAATTTAAAAAAATCAGGATGCTTGTTTCCTATAGCAGCCGGATTTTTGGCGCTGATTTTCTCTATTATTTTTATACACGCGCTGATGTCCTTATCGTTGGAAAGATGCTCGACGCCAGCTCGCTGGGCTTTTATACGGTTGCATATAATCTGGCGACGTTGCCGATGAACAAGATCTCCGGAATGCTGTCGTCTGTGGGATTCCCCGCTTATGCACGGATTAAGGATAATATTTCCGAGGTTAAATCGAAATTTCTTTTTACTGTTGAAGCGAACAGCCTGGTATTTTTTCCTGTCCTTTGGGGATTGTCGAGCGTAGCGGATGACTTTGTCGTGGTTTTGCTGGGATCACAATGGCTTCCCGCTATCATTGTTCTGCAATTGATTACGCTGATCATTCCCCTTCAAATGACGGGCCCCCTGGTCAGGCCGGCTTTGCTTGGTATCGGCCGCGCGGACCTTTTTCTGGCAAGCCTGGTAACAAACACAATATGTGTCCCCATCGCACTCATGATTGGAAGCCTTTGGGGACTAAGTGGCGTATGTTTTGGCTGGATCGCAGGGTTTTCTCTGGCCTATTACCTCAATCTCAGGCGTTTTCTGCCGGCGCTTCATACCAGTCTCGCGGAGTTCGGAAAAACCATGGCGCCAGCGGTACTTATGTCACTTGCAATGTACATCGCTGTTGCGGGTGCAAAATTTACGATTCTGAGCGATGCCGATCCCATTCCTCGACTGTCCCTGTCCGTGCTGATCGGCGTTATCATATATGCTGGATTGTTGGCAACACTGAGCCGACCCGCCTTCATGCGCATATTGAAGCTGGGCAAACAAGTTTAGGGCATCCGATTTAGGAGACGAGGTGATGAGAATATGAAAAAAACATTGAACCGGATCATTGAACGGACATTGTTCCGGGTGCTCGACAATTATGTGGAACAAAACCTGATTCCCCGGCTGGCTCATCGCTTCTATGACAATATTGATTTTCACCAACGCCAGGACGCAATGGAATCGTCTGCCAGGTTTGCTGCAAAACATTTCATAGCAGCGCGCCCGTTCGCCGATAAATTTGAGGGACTGAAGTATGCGATTCAAAAGGTTGGAAGGCCGGGTCTTTTCCTGGAGTTTGGCGTGGCAGGCGGGGCAAGCATCAATTTTATCGCCTCAAACACCGAAACGACCGTATACGGCTTTGATTCGTTTCAGGGCCTTCCCGAGGACTGGCGTCCGGGTGTGCGTACCGGCGCGTTTCGAAAGCCATCGGATTGGTTGCCCGAGGTCAAGGCAAACGTTGAACTCAATGTCGGCTGGTTCCAGGATACCCTGCCGAAATTCCTTGCCCAGCATGATGGGGATGTCGCATTCCTGCACGTCGATTGCGATCTATATTCCTCTACAAAAACGATTTTTTCTTTCCTTGCGGACCGGCTGAAGCCGGGATCAATTATTGTATTTGATGAGTATTTTTCTTATATTGGATGGGAAAATCATGAGCATGCCGCGTTTGAAGAGTTTATAAAGGAGCATCAAAAAAGTTTCGAGTATATTCTGTACCAGGTGGCGGGATCTCCCGCTCAAGTTGCGGTAATTTTGACTCAGCAGCCTGAAAGACTGCCGGAGGTGGATAAAGAATTTCATCATTTTTATGAGACTACTGAATCCCATCATGATAAAAATCCCATACACCAGCATCCGGCAACAGAATAACTCCAGGGCGAGTATATTTTAAAGTGGCGTTAATAACCGAAACTCTCAAATTAGCATATGATACCGTGGCGCATAAAAAATTTTTTCTCCGAGCATTTCCCGCTCGGCTATCACCTGCTGGCAAATATTTCTACCCGGCATGAGTCGGAGGAATATTGGGACGAAGCCTTTGACGTAAGCTGGCAACTGCAGAGCCGTGACTGGCCGACCAAGAATCAGCTGATACGAAATCTGACCTCGACCACGGACCGGATTCTGGATGTCGGCTGCGGCACGGGCGCGCTGCTCCGATACCTGAAACAACACGGCTACGTCAATCTTGAGGGCCTGGAAGTGTCCAGTCGCGCCGTCCAGGTCCTGGGAGCGCATGGAATTAAAATGCATCATGCCCGCCTGCCTGATCTTCCGCTGCCCGAAAAACAGTTTGATGTGGTCATCGCATCGCAGGTACTTGAACATATTATCCGGCGCCGAAAATTTTTAAATGGCCTGCAGCGAATTTTGAAGCCCGCCGGCGCGTTGATATTATTTGTGCCAGACAATTGCCTGGGTCCCATTGATGAACCAAGCCATGTGCTGAAATTTAACAAGGCCAGCTTAAGGAAGGAGCTTTCGCCACATTTCAAGTCGGTCTTCGTGACGAGCATGAAGGACGAAAAATTCGAAATGCCGATTTTATTTGCTTATGCACAAAACCATACCGATGCCCGTTCAAGCGAGGACCTGATGAATGCCCTTGACAGGGCGACTTCCAAAGAACCTGCCACGGGTTGACCGTTGAAATCAACGTCTCCGATTATCCGCCCGGTGCGACCTTACTCACGACATAACGAAATTTGCCCGATTTTTCCGCCGGAATTTCCGGTACTTCCTCGATAACAATCTTCACTCCCTGCCCCAGCCTTGCCTTGAATCCCTGAGAAATTTTTTCGGCAGCCTCCGAAGCCAGCCTGGTTTCCGCAACCACACATACACGGGTAAGATCCAGGCTTTCCTGGATGATCTTGAAATTGCGCACCTGCGGCAAGTCGCGCAGGATATAGATAAGAGCCAAACCATGCATGACGGTGCCATTCCGGGCAACCAGAAAATCGGTGCTGCGACCCTGTATTTCCTTGAGTAGCGGAAGGCCCCGCCCGCAGGGACAGGGCTTGCGGTCCAATACGCCGATGTCGCCAGTACGGTAGCGGATGAAAGGGAAGTCCCTCGTGGCGAGATGGGTAACGACAATCTCCCCGGCTTCACCGGGCGGCAGGGAGACACCTTGAGGGTCCACGATTTCGACGATGATGTCTTCGGCGGTGATGTGCATGCCGCCCTGTGGACATTCATGGGCGATAAAGCCGGCATCGCGGCCGCCATAGCCATTCGCCACCGGGCAGCCGAAGATGGTGCCGATTTTCTGGCGTTGCTCATCGTAAAGCCGTTCCGAAGTGACAAAAGCAACCCGTATACCGAGATCATTCATGCGCAGTTTCTTTGCCTCGGCATGGCGGGCGATATGCGCCAGCGCGGACGGATAGCCGAAGAGCATTTTTGGCCGCATTGCCCGTAACTCATCCAGGAACAGATCGAGCTTCCGTTCCGACATTTCGAAGGCGGAGAGGAGCCTGGTCCTGAGCAGGCGATCACGCAGGGCGCGCACGCCATCTTGCGCGCCGAGTTCAATGGGAGACCCCCAGACGACGATCTCCGGGTCGCCGATATCCACCCCCCACCAACGTGTCGCGCGCCATTTCGCGGCGACGTCGTGGCTGACACGCTCCCTGCCGATGTAGAAGATCAGCGGATTCCCGCCAGAACCGCCAGTGTTGAAGCGGGCAAGATCGCGGGCTTTTTTCGATTTGAGTGCCTCGATATTCGAACGGATTTTGGACTTATCGAGGAGGGGCAATCGTGCCAGGTCGGCCAGGGAGCGGAAATCTCCCGCCTTGAAGCCGATCTCTGCGAATAGGCCACGGTAATAAGGGACGTGCACCTGCGCATGGGCGAGCAACTGGCATAGCCGCGAAAGCTGGAGCTCATCCAGGTGCTTTTTATCCCACCATTGGGAGAGCTCCATCTCTTTGCGCACCGCCACGCTATCGTGTTTCTTGAGGCGCTCATGGAGAGGAAAAAGCAGGCCAGAGATCAGTGCCGTGTATAAGCCCGTTCCGGCCGGCAAATGAGCCTTCATTTGACGTCCATTGCAGATGTGCGTGTTCTTGTCAGCACTTGTTCGTAAACCCGCAACAAACGGTCACACACTTTTGACCAGGCATACTGCTGCACGGATGCTTTACCCGCTTCGCTGAACTGCCTGGCCTGGGCGGGTTCATTGAGGAACGCAAGGATGGCGTCGGCCATGGCCACCGGGTTCTGGGCGGGGACCAGTAAAGCAGTTTTTCCATGCTCGACCAAATAAGGTACTCCGCCAACGTCGGTGCTCACCACCGGGATGCCGCTCGCCAACGCTTCCAATACCGAGATGGGCATATTATCGGCCAGGCTGGGGTTCACCATGATATCGGCACCGCGATAGAGGGCGGCCATATCCTCGTTATCGACACGGCCGGTAAAGATAACCGCATCCGTCATGCCGAGCCCGGCCGCAAGTTTCTCCAGCGCCCCCCGCTCCGGCCCGGAGCCGGCAATAACGAGCGTTGCCATGGGAAATGAACGCCTGACAATACTGAAGGCGCGTAGAGCCGTGGCATTGTCGTAAATAGGCTCGAGGTTGCGGGTGACAATGATGTGCGGCGCATTTGTTTTCAGCGAAACCTTCCCATCGGTTTCGGTTGAGAAGCGGCTAAGGTCAATGACGTTAGGCACGATGCTGGTTGAGAAACCATGCTTTCCAAACACAGCTTCAAGGAAGCCGGAAGGAACCATGATTGCGTCTGCCCTTTTCAGGCTGGGCTTGATCCAGAAAAAGGCTTTGTCAAGGAAGGCGCCCGCCTCTCCCCCGTGGTAATTGACGATGACCGGCACGCCCGTGATCCTGGCTATCCAGATGGCTGGAGCGGCAAAGAGGTGCCACGACCAGCCTGAATTGGCCATCACATGAAATACCTGAACCTTGCCGGCGGATTGCCATAAGTGGGCAAGGTAGGGGAGAAGCCGAAAGACTGCCCTTATCCCCTTGAGCCTGTTGATCCAATGTGGGCGGTATGGACGATTCACCTGGACCAATTCCACCGTGGCACCCTCTTCACGCAGCAATTTCGCCAGTTGCAGCGTTTGATTCGCCATCCCTCCCGAAGGGGGAGGCAAAGGTCCGACCAGCCCGATACGCATGCCAGACAACTTCACTCAGGGACGCCCGTGCGGACAAGCGAACCATAGACGCCCTTGTAGCGGGCCACGCTAACCAGCCAGTTGCGTTGTGTCTCCACAAAGTTTCTGGCTGCGCTGCGCAGGGCAGGCCATCGGTCTGGCCTGGAGAGAAGATTCAATACCTTGGCCGCCAATGCATCCGGAGCGCCGGCCTTGAAAAGAATTCCGTTTTCTTCGTCCTGGATAAGCTCCAGATGGCCCCCGACATCCGAGGCCACGACCAGCCTGCCCTGCGCCATGGCTTCGAGCGGCTTGAGCGGCGTCACGAGGTCGGTGAGCCGCATTTTCAGCCGCGGGTAAATGAGCACATCAATCAAATTGTAATAGCGTTGCACCTGATCATGCGGAACACGGCCGGTAAAGATCACCTTGTCTTCTATCCCCAACTGCGCCGCGAGAGACTTTAGCTCTGCTGTCTGCGGGCCGCCGCCGACAAGCAGGATACGAATGGCAGGATTTATCGATAACATTTCCGGTAATGCCCGTAATAGGACGCCCAACCCTTCATAAGCGTAGAAAGAGCCGATAAAACCGAGCAATGTCTTGCCCTCAAGGCCGAGATCCCTGGCGAGTTGCGCATCGGGCATTTCACCGACGCTGAAGTTTTCTATATTTACCGCATTCGGGATGACAGTGACCTTCTCTGGCGCAATGCCCCGCCCGAGGATGTCGCCCCGTAATCCTTCACAAATGGTGGTGACGGCATCAACCCGCCTTAGCGCGTAGCTTTCCAGGCCTCGGGTAAGACGATATCGAATTCCCCATTCGCGGCTGGTGCCATGATCTACCGCAGCATCCTCCCAGAATGCCCTGACTTCATAGACAACTGGAATGCCCATCCTTCGGCCCACGCGTAAGGCGGGCAAGGCATTCAGCACGGGCGAATGGGCATGCAGGATATCCGGCCTGACGATTTTAGCCACCTCGCTCAAGCGGTGGGTCAGACCATTAATGACGGCGACCTGGTTCAAGACAGGCAGTTTCGATACGACGCTACTTCCGGGCGGAGTGCGATAGAAGTGCCACCCATCGACATCTTCCTGAGAGGTATTGCAATTTTTCTGCTTTGATCCCGTCAGGTGAAAAGTCTCCCATCCCAGCGCGCGCTGTTCCTTGAGAATAGAGAGGGTGCGAAAAGTGTAACCGCTGTGCAATGGAATGGAGTGGTCAAGGATATGCAGGATTCGCATCAATATTCTTGGTTCTTTATTTTTTAAGTCGTGGGCACATTTTACTCAAGCTCAATGAACACGACGTCATAGTTGCCTGTTAAAGTCCCAACCAGCGCGCAATAATGTTACGCTGCATTTCGGAAGTCCCCGAATAAATGGTGCTGCCGATTGCGTCACGTAGCGCACGCTCGACTTCATATTCGGCCATAAATCCATTGCCACCATGGATTTGAACGGCATCCAATGCCGCCTTGACCAGAGATTCGCTCACGAACAACTTGGTCATCGCTGCATCCAGCGATGCATTTTTTATGTGATCGAGACGCCAGGCGGCACGATATGTCAGCAGTCGTGCCGCCTCAAGTTGCACTTTCATATCCGCAATCTTGTGCGACACCGCCTGGAATTTTCCGATCGTCTGGCCAAATTGAGAACGCTTGCGCGCATAGGCAATTGATGTTTCAAGAAGACGCTCCATCGTGCCCACATGGCTTGCCACCAACAGGATCCGCTCCCAATCCATGGCGGTCGCAAACACGCCTGCACTTGCGCCGACAGTCCCGAGTACCGCGGTTTGTGGAACATAAACATCCTCTAGCGTCAACCCGCTTACCTGCGCGGTACGTAAACCCAATTTCTCGAATTTCTTGCCGGATGAGAAGCCGGGCATACCCTTCTCGACAATGAATGCGGTCGTGCCTCCGTGAAATCCTTTTTGCGGATCGGTGACCGCAAATACGATCGCCACATCCCCAACAGGTCCATTTGAGACAAATGCCTTGGTCCCGTTAATACTCCAGCCTTCGCCATCCCGCTCAGCGCGCGTACGCATCGCAAATGGGTCCGAGCCGGCGTCAGGCTCGCTAATGGCATGCATGCCGATCAAGCTGCCATTGCACAGTCCGGGAAGGTAGCGCCGCTTCTGCTCGTCGGTACCGTGTCGCGACAGCGGCACGACACAGGCCAGGACGTGCGCACAAACAGAGAATACCCGGCCGCCGTCATGACAACCGTAGCCCAACGCTTCCAACCCGATGGCGCACGATAACGCATCGACATTGCTCCCGCCATATATCGCATCGGCGGGAAGACCCTGAATACCAATCTCGGCGCATTTGCGCCAGAGACTGTGCGAAAAGGCCTGATCGTTGTCGCGAGCAATTACATCTTCGTTCAACTCCCGCTGTGCGAACCCGACGATCTTGGCGCGCAAACTTTTTTGTTCTTCAGTAATGGAAAAATCCATTAATGCATCTCCTTCAGACGTTGATAATCAATCTTGTCCGTGGACGTTTTAGGCAATGCTTCACACCAGACGAATTCATCCGGAATCATGTAAAGCGGCAGGTTCGCGGAACAAAAACGCTTTAATTCAATGATTGAGGGGCGCTTTGCCCCCTTTATTTCCTTTGGCTCAATGCAACTCAAGAAAGCTTTGATCCTGATCCCCGCGTCTTCGTCGCTAATCGCCACCACGGCCGCCTCTTTAATTGAAACGTGACGATACAGCCCGGCTTCGATTTCACTCAGCTCGACACGGTATCCACGACGCTTGACCATACGATCCCGCCTTCCCTGATAAGTATAGTTACCGTCGTCAGCCTCAACGACGATATCGCCAGTCCGGTACCAGCGGTCCGGCCCGTCGGCCAGGAAAGCACGGGCCGTTTGTTCGTCCAGCGCCCAATAGCCTTTCATGACGTTACTTCCGCTGATGCAAAGCTCCCCCGCCTCACCGGGCGGAACTTCGCCCCCACTCTCATCGATCACCTTTCCTGTCAAATGGGCGCAAACCTTGCCAATGGGAAAAGGAATCGTGCGTACTTCCGGGATGGGTAAGGAAAGTTCATAAAAGGTGCAGACGTTGGTCTCGGTCGGACCATACAGATTGAAGTACGCTGGCTTTGGCAACAGCGTAGTCAACGTTCGCAGATGCCTGACAGGAAAAACTTCCCCCGCAAACAAAACGAGGCGAAGCGCCGAATAATCCTGACGCACAAGGTTTCCATGCTGCGCCAGCAAGCTGAGAATGGACGGCGCCGAGTACCAGCAGGTGATCCTTTGTTCAGCAATGAGGGGTGCCAGACGGACAGGGTCCTTGCCGATTTCTTCCGCCACCAGTACTAATGC
>JBOIFK010000012.1:0-3728 GCA_050741585.1 Nitrosospira sp. | reverse complement strand
GCATGAAATAGACGGTGTTTCCCAGCGGGCGCAAGGATAATTCCTGCTCGAGCGCCGCCTGAAAAAACTTTCCGGCAAAAGCGGGATCCCTGGTTTTGACTTCGAATGCCCAGATCATTCCGCAGTTACGAAAGTTTTCCACTTGGGGATGCGATGCGATCGGCTGCACTGCATGGTTGAGGTAATTTGCTTTTATGCGATTGGCCTCAATGATGTTGTCCTGCTCGAAAATATCCAATGCCGCCAGCGCGGCGCGGCAGGCAAGCGCATTCCCCGCATGGGTATGGGAGTGCAGGAAGCCGAGCGCGGTCTCGTCATGGTAAAATGCCTGATAAACTGCATTTGTGGTCATTGTGACGGATAACGGTAGATAGCCGCCGCTCAAGCCTTTCGCCAGGCACAAGAAATCCGGTACGATATCCGCTTGTTCGCAGGCAAACATGGTTCCCGTCCTACCGAAGCCGACCGCGATTTCATCGGCGATCAGATGTATCTGATACTCATCACATAGCTTCCTTGCCAACTTGAGATAATCGGGATGATGCATGCCCATGCCTGCCGCGCCCTGTACGAGTGGTTCGAGAATGAGCGCCGTGGTTTCGGCGTGGTGCTCGGCAAGATGCGCTTCCAGTGCGGCAGCGGCGCGAAGCGCGTAATCGCCGGCGGACTCGCCTGCGGATGCATAACGCCAATCCGGGGTGAGGACGTGCGCGCTGTGGCGCAGTAATGGCGCATATGTGTCCCTGAATAGCGCGACATCGGTCACCGACAGTGCGCCCAGCGTTTCGCCGTGATAATCGTTTTGCAGGCTGATGAAGCATTTTTTCTCGGGGTGACCGCTATTGCGCCAGTAGTGATAGCTCATTTTCAGGGCGATTTCGATCGCCGATGCACCGTCACTGCTATAGAAGCAATGGCCAAGCTTGCCCGATACGAGCTTGCTCAGGCGCTCCGATAACTCCACCACCGGCTCATGCGTGAAACCTGCGAGCATGACATGCTCAAATTTATCCAGCTGATCGCGGATCGCGGCATTGATGCGGGGATTGGCATGGCCGAACAGGTTGACCCACCAGGAACCGATAGCGTCAAGGTAACGTCCGCCGTCGAAGTCATAAAGCCACGGCCCCTCGCCGCGGGCGATTGGAATGAGCGGCAACGTCTCATGCTGTTTCATCTGGGTGCATGGGTGCCAGACCGCCCTCAAGCTGCGTTCCAGCAAGTATTTATTGCTCATGACTTGAAATCCCCGATGATAAACTTTATTATTGGCACTCGTTAGCAGTGAGTGCTAATAGTTTTCTGTAACACATACCGGGAATCTGGACACAAAATGTCGATTTCCCGGTGTTTTTATTGTATTAACTCTAAAACAGGAGAAAGAAACATGCAGATTCGTCCCCTACACGACCGCGTTATTGTCAAGCGGCTGGAAGAAGAACGCAAGACCGCGTCCGGTATTGTCATCCCTGACAGTGCTGCGGAAAAGCCCGATCAAGGCGAAATTATCGCTGTAGGCAAAGGCAAGACTGGTGACGACGGCAAGGTCCGTCCGCTCGATGTGAAAGTTGGCGACAAGGTGCTGTTCGGTAAATACTCCGGGCAAACAGTGAAGGTCATGGGAGAAGAACTCCTGGTGATGCGCGAAGAAGACATCATGGGCGTGGTCGAGGGTTAATTAATTACCAGGTACGGCCTTAAACAACATTTCTGGAAATTTAGGAGAAAAGATTATGGCAGCGAAAGAAGTCAAATTTGGCGATTCAGCCCGCCACAAGATGGTAAATGGGGTCAATATTCTGGCCGATGCGGTTAAGGTTACGCTCGGGCCTAAAGGTCGCAACGTCGTGCTGGAGCGTTCCTATGGGGCTCCGACCATTACCAAGGACGGCGTTTCGGTAGCAAAAGAGATTGAACTGAAAGACAAGTTTGAGAATATGGGCGCGCAAATGGTAAAGGAAGTGGCGAGCAAGACTTCGGATGTCGCCGGTGACGGCACGACCACGGCTACCGTGCTGGCGCAATCCATCATCAAGGAAGGCATGAAATTTGTTGCCGCCGGCATGAACCCGATGGACCTCAAGCGCGGTATTGATAAAGCCGTGATCGCAACGGTTGAAGAACTCAAGAAACTCTCCAAACCCTGCACGACGGGTAAGGAAATCGCGCAGGTAGGAAGTATTTCCGCCAATTCAGACCCGGAAATTGGCAAGATCATTGCCGACGCAATGGAAAAAGTAGGCAAGGAAGGCGTGATTACGGTGGAAGATGGCTCCGGCCTGCAAAACGAATTGGAAGTCGTCGAGGGCATGCAGTTCGATCGCGGCTACCTTTCCCCGTATTTCGTCAACAATGCGGACAGACAGATCGCGTTGCTGGAAAACCCCTTTGTCCTGTTGCACGACAAGAAAATTTCCAATATCCGCGAACTGCTGCCAGTACTGGAACTCGTAGCCAAAGCCGGCAAGCCACTGCTGATCATCGCCGAGGATGTAGACGGTGAAGCGCTTGCGACTCTGGTGGTGAACAATATTCGTGGTATTCTGAAAACCTGTGCGGTCAAAGCGCCGGGCTTTGGGGATCGACGTAAAGCCATGCTTGAAGACATCGCGATTCTAACCGGCGGCACCGTAATCGCCGAAGAAGTTGGTCTGTCACTGGAAAAAGCAACGCTGAATGATTTAGGCCAGGCCAAGCGCATTGAAATTGGAAAGGAAGAAACCACCGTCATCGACGGGGCTGGCGATACCAAAACCATTGAAGGCCGGGTCAAGCAAGTCCGTAATCAAATCGAAGAAGCCACAAGCGACTACGACAAGGAAAAATTGCAAGAGCGCGTGGCAAAGCTGGCTGGCGGGGTAGCGCTGATCAAAGTTGGCGCGGCCACCGAGGTCGAAATGAAAGAGAAGAAGGCGCGTGTCGAAGATGCGCTGCATGCCACCCGTGCTGCGGTGGAAGAAGGTATCGTTCCCGGCGGCGGCGTGGCATTATTGCGGACTCGTACCGCAGTGGCCAATATCAAGGGTGACAACCATGATCAGGAAGCCGGCATCAAGATTGTTCTGCGGGCGCTGGAAGAGCCGTTGCGCCAAATTGTCGCTAACTGCGGCGATGAGCCTTCGGTGGTAATTAATAAGGTATTGGAAGGCAAGGGCAACTTCGGTTACAACGCCGCCACCAGCGAATACGGCGATATGGTGGAAATGGGAGTTCTGGACCCTACCAAGGTAACGCGTTATGCCTTGCAACACGCCGCTTCTGTGGCGAGCCTGATGCTTACTACCGACGCTCTGGTGGCAGAAATGCCGAAAGAAGAGTCTGGCGGGGGCGGCGGCATGGGCGGCATGGGTGGTATGGGCGGCATGGGTGGTATGGGCGGCATGGATATGTAGGAACCTTTCCGGTATCGGTCTTATCCGAAATGCAGCAAAATAAAAAACCCCGCCACGGTGGGGTTTTTTATTATAACAAGCGAGCTGAGAGTACCCGGATTTAGCCTCCGCCGTGGACGTGTTCCGAGGTTCCCCAAATAAGATTTTCCGGGATATTCTATTCGCCGCCTCCCTCCAAGTTACCGCAAGCTGGAGTCATTTCGAGGTGCGCGAACACGCATCGGCACCGCTTATAATATCAATTATAAAAGTTTGTCTTCGCACCCACGCCGGCGGGAAATGGCACGCGCATTCGGTGAGGCGATGGGCATTTCTTAATAAACCGCAGCGCCAGTG
>JBOIFK010000011.1:0-6017 GCA_050741585.1 Nitrosospira sp. | reverse complement strand
AACAGTCATGGAAATTCACGTATATGACACGTATGTCAAAGCGAAGGATGGTCACACGATGCATTTTGATGTATTTACCGCGGTAAAAGACGATAAGAAAGCGGTCGATTATGCAAAACAGTGGCTGACTTCAATTGGTGAAGGAGATGCTGCGGTAACGAGCAAAGAATGTAGTTTTTGCCACAGCCAAAGTGCCCCCGACAACGTTGCCGAGGCAATTAACAAGGACGGATATTTCATCTACAAAATGGAAGGCTGCAAGTAATCTTGATCCTGGCGTTCAAGAAATTAGAATCGGGGAAAATTATGCTGGTGGAAGAGGAAATGGGCTTTATTGAAAGATCATGAATGACCGGCCTTTTTTTCGGGCTCGCTTCCTCGGCTGTATCAAAGGCCTTCCTGTGTTAGGGCTAATGTTTGTTTCTCCGCTTTGGGGCGGTGAACTTGTCGATACTATCGAGCAGATCAAGCCGTCGATTGTTGGGGTGGGAACGGTTCAAAGTACACGATCACCCCCTGTTAATATTCTAGGCACCGGTTTTGTGCTGGATGATGGTCTTCATGTCATCACCAGTGCGCATGTCGTTCCCGAGGTATTGGACATCACAAACAAGGAGTCGTACACCGTCATTACCGGCAAGGGGAAAGAGCCGGAACTCAGAGCTGCAACTATCGTTGCTATCGACAAGGAGCATGATCTGGCTCTGCTGAAAATCAGCGGGGCGGCTTTGCCCGCCATGAAGATTGGCGACGCAGGCAAGGTGCGGGAAGGGCAGACCTTGATTTTTACGGGGTTTCCAATAGGCATGATTCTGGGGTTTTATCCAGTCACCCACCGCGCCATGGTTTCCTCGATTACGCCGATCGTGATGCCGGCGCGCAACTCAAGGCAGCTCAATGCAAAAGTGATTGGTCAACTGCAAAAGTCCGCTTACGCAGTATTCCAGCTTGACGGCACTGCCTATCCAGGTAGCAGCGGAAGCCCTCTCTATGACCCCGAAACCGGGATTGTATATGGCATTGTTAACATGGTATTTATAAAGGGTAAGAAGGAAGCGGCGCTCAGCAACCCGAGCGGTATAACTTACGCTATTCCCGGTAACTATATCCGGGAGCTGCTGCAGCGCAAATGATCAAAAATAATGGTAAATTACTCTTGCTGGAATAATGCTTCCATGAATGAGCAGCATAGAGGCTTCGGCCGCCTATTATTAAGATTAAGCCCAGGCGAAGTCCGATATCATCGTCAAAAACATGAAGACTGGCGTTATCGATAGGGATAGGGACTGAGTGTTGGAATCGCTGGAAAGTTAACTGGCATTGTAACGAGGGCAGCCTAACTGCCTTAGTAGCCAATAGGAAAGTTGGGATGAAAACAATGCAAATGGTTACCGTGGCAATAGCCGATGCGGACTCGGGGAGACGCACAAAACTGGAACAATCTTTGCAAGGTGCGCAAGGAATCAAGGTGCTTGCAAATGTGATGTCAAATGGAAGCGATATACCCGCCGACCATCGACTCGAACCTCATGCGAACATGACAGCAATTGAGGGTGTGGTCGCACGGGCCGCCCGCCTCAAACCCCGTATTCTTTTCGCTAATCTGAACCAGTCTGCCGATGAGGATTTTGCATTACTAGAGGCCTTGCGTCTTGAATGTCCTGAGACACTGGTGGTTTTGCTAACCGACAAATCAGCCCCGGACGAGCAGATAATACAGGCCCTGGCTAATGGCGCAAGGGGTTGCCTGACCCATGAAACTGATCCATTTTATTTTTTAAAGGCGGTACATATGGTTGATCGCGGCGAGATCTGGGTGACGCGTAAAATGCTGGGTAAAATTATGGATAAGGTATTGCATTAATATCATGAACATTGATAGGAGACATCCTTGATCTTGCTAGCGAGTTCGTCTCAGGATGATCTATCCCGCTGGGAGCAGGGGCTGCGTGGTCTTGCTCCTATTTTTTGCGCAACCAATCTGGATTCGGTCAGAGGTGAATTGGTACGGATCAAGCCAAGCGTTATCCTGCTCGATCATGACCTGCCCAAGCTGGATGGCACAAATGGAATCTCGGGTCTAATGAAATTGAATCCTGAAACCAAAGTGATTATTTTGAGCCGCGCCATCTCCGACGAGACCGAATGGGGATTATTCCGGACAGGTGTGAGGGGTTGCTGCAGAGGGGATATCGAACCTGAGCAGATCAAAAACGTGGTCGAGGCTGTTCAGCAAGGTGAATTGTGGATTCGGCGAGCACTTAGCTGGCACCTGCTGAACGAACTGGTTATGATCACCCAGGAAAAGAACAAAATTAAACAGGTCGTGAGCGAGTTGCTTGCAAATCTTACCCGGCGTGAGTATGAAATTGCCACCCTCGTTGGAAACGGCGAAAGCAATAAGCAAATTGCACGACGGCTGGACATTACCGAGCGTACGGTGAAAGCACATTTGACCGAGGTTTTCCGTAAACTGGACGTTGCTGACCGGCTGAAGCTGGCGTTAATCGTGAAAGGTTCCGTGACACCTCGCGACTCGACAAGAATAGGGCACTGATATTTTCCTTCCTGAGTCTCAAGTCCGAGACTTCCCTCCGTTGTTCCCACAGTTACATTTGTTCCCCCCAATCCCCAGAGATTTCTGGGATCGATAATACCGCTCACCGGAAATCTCTGATTTGAGCGGCAACGTGAATTCCTGCCTGGTTTGTGTCATTGCCTCAGTTGGCTCATAAACTCAAGCCTGGATCGGCTTCTTTGATCGTCCATTACAAGGATCTGTCCGACGGTTGAAGCTGCGTTTCAGCAGTGCTTCGGATCATGCCCCAGTTTTATAGCGACTTCGCTGCCATACATGATTCGATCCCCAAAACCCTATGGAAGCAGATGCATCCCCTTGGTCATCGAGTCGAAGGTGGCCGATGCCGAAGCAGCGATTTCATGCTGCAAGTGCATTCAGGGGGGTTGCTCTTCGAAAAGTCGGTGCACTTTGCGCAACAGTCCGCTCTTTCTTTGTCGTAAACTGTTCCTTGCATATGGACTGGCAAGTGTGATTGGCTTAATACCCATTTCCTGGTCACTTTATAAACCAGCTTAGTGGAACTGAGGGTTCCAAAATTCTTAAATTCACGCCATTCCGGATGAGCGTACTAAAGTCCAATTGTTCTTACTGACGAAATTGATATGATACGAATATGGTTAATGCAAAGATACCTGATTTATTAAAGGAACGCTTCATATAGGCTTTTTATAAAGCGATTTATCAGCATCAATACGCTGTGACGAGCGTGATATTTAAGCCGCGCCTGCATCGCCCGGCGTAAAGTTTGCCACGATAAAATTTCCGGGGAAAAGCGGTCAGCTTATATCCCTGAGATTCTATACAGCGTGCCCATCAATATTCTTTTCGAGGGTTTACAGAGGTACGCCATTTAAACACGGTACGCAGATTTTCCGAATCGAAGGCGTATATACATTATTAAGAAGATCTTATGCTCGGCACCAGCGGGTCGAGCGCCTGACGCTTGATTTTGAGTTCGGCAGCAAGAAAAAAGGATGCGACAGCGGTGTCTTATCGCTTACGAGGCACTACGAGGGGACAAAATTGCTTCGTATTTATAATCATTATATTTCCAGAACCAAGATCTTGCTAATTAGCGCAGAAGTATTCGTGCTGATGGTCGTGTTTTATCTGGGGGCGGGTATTCGTTTTTCTGGTCCCGAACCGCTTCCTTTCTCTTTCGCGTCTTTGTTCCCGGTAGCCGCCACCTTCGCCTTTGTGATGATCATGAGCATGGCGGCCATGGGAATGTATCAACTGGATTCCCGGCCAGACATTAAAGCCACTCTATATCGTCTCATGCCTTCCATGGCGTTGGGATTCGGGGTCATGACGCTGATCTTTTATGTGCTGCCTGAACTTTATTCCGGCCGGGGCATACTAGCGTTAGCGATGCTTTTCACTTTGCTGGGAATTCTTCTGACACGAGCCGCTTTTCTTAATTGGTCCAGCCTGGGTATTCTGGAGTCCCAGGCCATTGTGCTGGGGATAGGCGGTAGAGCAAAGGACTTCATCGATCAAGCTAAAAATGCCCCTCACCGAGGGTTCAAGATTATCGGTTTTGTCCCATTGCCAGACGAGGAGCTCCATGTCCCACCTTCCGCCGTCCTGCCGAAGGTGGAGTCCCTGATGTCACTGGTTAATCGATACGGGGCGGGGGAAATCATCATCGCGATCCAGGAACGGCGTGGCGGCTGCTTTCCTATTCAGGACCTACTGGAATGCAAGCTAAATGGGATAAAGGTAACTGACTCATCTGCCTTCTTTGAGCGCGAACGGGGCCAGATTCGCGTGAATTCCCTTTACCCGAGCTGGCTGGTTTTTGGCGGAGGATTCGATCAAAGCCTTCTCAGATCGGGCATCAAGCGAGTTTTCGATCTGGCCGCGAGTGGAATCCTTCTGATTGTCACGTTACCAATCATGCTTGTTACCGCGCTTTGCATTCTTATCGAGGATGGGGCTCCTATTTTTTACCGGCAGGAAAGAGTCGGTAAAGGGGGAAGAACATTTACGGTACTCAAGTTTCGCAGTATGAGAAAAGACGCGGAGATAAGTGGAGAACCCCAATGGGCGACAACGGATGATCCTCGGACGACCCGGGTAGGCAGGATTATCCGAAAGCTGAGGATCGATGAGCTTCCTCAAATATTCAATGTCTTAAACGGAGAAATGAGTTTTGTCGGTCCCCGTCCGGAAAGACCCTATTTTGTAGACCAGCTCTGCACGGAAGTTCCCTACTACAATGTGCGGCACAGCATCAAGCCGGGAATAACTGGATGGGCCCAAGTTCGCTATGGTTATGGCGCCTCGCTGGAAGATGCCATCGAGAAGCTACAATACGATCTGTATTACGTGAAGAACCACAGTTTGTTCCTCGATGTCATCATCCTGATCGATACTGTGGAAGTTGTTGTGCTGGGCAAGGGTGGACGATGATTTGGGAATCTCTGAATAAGTCCCGCGCGGATGCCCCTTCGCTCAATTGGCAAGCGAGCGGCAAAATCGGGCGTTCACTCCGCCGCGCTCCCCGGCATGACCCTCAACGAAGACGCGCAAACTGCGACCCGTGTCGCATGCCATGTGACCACTCCGATTCTGCCGGCAACGCGCCCCCGGGAGGATTTATTCGGCGCTTCCCCAGCAGCGATATGTCATGTTGACAAGCATAGCGATAGCCAGCTACACAATGGCCGCCGTGGCGCATTTCTTTTTAGCGGCTCTTTTGTTAACAAGTTGGCGGGGCCGTTTGCATGGGATCGTGCTACCCATCGCTTGCCTTTTCTCCGCACTTTGGGCAGCCACACTTGCTTATCAGACGACCCACATCCCCCGCCTCTCGCTCCTCACGGATGTTCTGGAAATCCTCAGAAACGCAGGTTGGTCCGCTTTTCTAATCATGTTGCTGGGCCCTTACCAAGAGGCGGGCTTGTCTTCGAAACCAAGAGTCAGGCCAGCAGTGGCGGCTATCGTGACGCTATATATTGCTTGCCTTACCGTTGCCGTCTACTCTCATGGGAATTTCGACTTTTTGTCCCATCAAACGGTCGATTTCATTAATAGCATCGTTGGAAGTTTGGCTATGGCAATCGTTGGCATGATCCTGGTGGAACAGCTTTACAGGAACACGCCGATCAAGCAGCGCTGGGGAATCAAATTCGCCTGCCTCGGTATAGGCGGAATTTTTGCTTATGATTTTTACTTATATAGTGACGCGCTTCTCCTCAGGCATGTGAATCCCGAGATATGGACGGCACGCGGGATTGTTAATGCGCTGATTATCCCGTTTATTGCCATATCGGCTGCACGTAATCCTCAGTGGTCATTAGGTATTACGGTGTCGCGCGGTATCCTGTTTTATTCGGCCGCATTGTTTGGCGCCGCTATGTATTTGTTGACAATGGCTGCGGCTGGCTACTATCTCCGCTTTTTTGGGGGGAGCTGGGGCACGGTCATGCAG
>JBOIFK010000010.1:0-16735 GCA_050741585.1 Nitrosospira sp. | reverse complement strand
CCAATTGCGAAGCACACCACTAGCAGCATGTCGGACCCAAGAATCGAAGCGAAAAAATGACTGTGTGAGGACAGATTTGAGGATTAAAGGCCCATAGTTCCGTTGGCCGGAAAAATGGCGAAATATGGACCGCCCAAGCGTTTTTACGGCTGATTTATTCCAGTCCGATACGCTGTCAGTGATGAAGACCTGTCAGCAGCCACAGCCTCGGACGAGTATATGGGATCAAGGGATGCCGGCAAGTACCCGATTCCACTACTTCCTTCAGCCAGGCCAGTTTCCCCGTCATGATAGCACTATGTGGAAATACTATGCTCTATCGAGCATCCATTTTGTGCGATACCGTACATACTACGGATGAGCTGGGCTCTACCATGGCTTCGTATTGAAGGCGCCAATAATCATGCGGGTTTTCGCTGCAAGGGAGCATTTTGCCGGTGACCACCCGGAATAAAAGAATCCGATTATGCGACTGTAGCAGATTCATTTCCCTTCCAACCTCTGGAGTTCGATGATGAAACAATTAAAAAATATTTATATTATTATGGCTGCCCTCTTGTTCGTGTCAATGCTGGGCTGCGCATCGACATCGAAAACAGAAGGGACAGGGGAATATATTGATGACAGCGTTATTACGACCAAGGTTAAAGCGGCGATTTTTAACGAGCCTACATTGAAATCCGCTGAGATCAATGTTGAAACCTTCAAAGGCGCTGTTCAGCTGAGCGGTTTCGTTTCCAGCCAGGCCGATATATCCAAGGCGGTGGAAATTACGAAGGCTGTGGATGGTGTCAAGTCCGTGAAGAATTCGATGCAGGTTAAATAAAGGCATGGAAGGTCATCTCTCTTCTCCGGAAGAGCGATGATTGCAAGAAAGGGCCTGGTATGGTTCCAGGTTTTTCCTTCGCTTTTGCCCAACAGTTATGCATCGGTCAGGCGCATCACAACCGGTTTCCTGCAAGCCCGACAGGTTGCTGGATATCGGGTTCGGCGGTTGATAGAATTGCATGCTCAATTGCGCGCTCCGGTGACTTTCAGTGATGATGTCCGGACTCACCAAGACCGCGATATGATGAGGCTCCATGGCCATCGCGGACGACCAGCCGCTTGATCGCGTTCCTCATGGATCGCGGCAACTTGGAGAATATTCGAATTGAAAGCTAGAGACACGACGGTTTCTGAGCTTTTACTCCCCATTGCAACCCGGCTTCGCAAAATCGGAAGACCGCGTATTCCGCTCAGCAAAGAACTCCCTTTGCGAGCCGAGCTATTCAGCGCCGATCAGATGGAGCTGTATGGCGGGATTCTTGCGGCGTCTCATGAATTATCCTCGGCTCATGGCACGGATCAGCTTCTGGCCCGGCTTGACGAGAACGAAACGACGCTGTTCAGTATCTGCAATGTACTGACTGAGGCGGTCACGGCCGACCGGCCGCTAACGCCAGCCGGCGAATGGCTTTTTGACAATTTCTATTTGATCGAAGAGCAGATCCGCACTGCCAAGCGTCACCTTCCCAAGGGTTACAGCCGCGAACTGCCGCTTCTGGCGCGTGGGTCGTCGGCCAATCTTCCGCGCGTGTATGACATTGCCCTGCAAGCAATCTCGCATGGCGATGGCAGGGTCGATACCGAGAGTCTTCGGCGTTTTGTCGTGGCATACCAGGCTGTCACCAATCTGCAGTTGGGGGAATTGTGGGCCATTCCCATTATGCTTCGGCTGGCGTTGATCGAAAATCTTCGCCGGGTTGGGGTGCACGTGGCCGCCGGCCGGACAGACCGGAATCTCGCGGATGCCTGGGCCAATGAGATCACGAAGATTGCCGAAAAAGATCCCAAGAGCCTGGTGATTGTGATTGCGGACATGGCGCGATCCGATCCGCCGATGACCACGCCATTTATTTCCGAATTAGTGCGGCGATTGCAGGGACAGGGCCCCGCGCTGGCGCTCCCGCTGAACTGGATTGAGCAGCGGCTCGCGGAGTCGAATCAGACGATCGACCAGATGGTGCAGTCCGGAAATCAGCAACAGGCGGCTGACCAGGTTTCGATCTCCAATAGCATCAATAGCCTGCGCATGCTGGGCGCCATCGACTGGCGCGAGTTCGTTGAAACCACCAGCGTTGTGGAACAGACACTGCGGGAAGATCCGGGCGGCGTTTATGGTCAAATGGATTTTGCCACCCGCGATCATTACCGGCATGCAGTGGAGCGCTTGGCCAAGGCAAGCCCCGTGTCGGAAGTGGAGGTGGCGCGGAGGGCGCTTCAGTTGGCGCGACATAGGGCTGCAAAGGAGAGTGGCCGTGCGAGGGCGCACGTTGGTTTTTACCTGGTTGACAGAGGGCTGCCCGATCTCGAGCAGGCGGCACAGGTGCGCCTGTCAATCCTGGAAAAATTCTGGCGGGCCGGCCGCCGGCATCCACTTTTCTATTATGTTGGCGCGATCGCGCTGATAACGGCGAGCCTGACGGGTAGCCTCCTGTTCGAGGCGTATGGCGATGGCGTAAACCCATGGCTGCTCCTGACATTGGGTATTCTACTGCTCTTCGCGGCGAACCAGCTGGCCGTCGCGCTGGTTAACTGGGTCACTCAACTGCTGGTGACACCGCATTCGCTGCCACGGTTGGATTTTTCCTCGGAAATCCCTGCGACATTCCGTACGCTGGTTGTCGTTCCCACCATGCTGACGAGCAATTCAGACGTTCCCGGCCTTGTCGAAGCGCTTGAAGTCCGGTTTCTGGCCAATCGCGACGACAATCTTTTTTTCGGTCTATTAACCGATTTTCAGGATGCGGACCGGCAGTCGCTTCCTGGAGACGAGCCGTTGTTGCAGCTTGCGTGTAAAAGTATCGAAGAACTCAATAAAAGATATTCCGGCACGGCCGGGAATGGAATGATCGAATTGACCGACCCGGCGCCAAGCGGTAATGGGCCATTTTTTCTGTTTCATCGTCCGCGCCGGTGGAATCCACAGGAGCGGCTCTGGATGGGCCGCGAGCGCAAACGCGGCAAACTTGCGGATTTGAATGCGCTGCTGCGCGGCGCGGGAAGCGACGCATTCTCCTCGATTATCGGCGACACAACGGTGCTGCCTGGCGTGAAGTATGTGATCACGCTCGATACCGACACGCAATTGCCGCGGGAGTCCGCGCATCAGTTCGTGGGTGCAATGGCGCATCCGTTGAATCGCGCGCGGCTTGACACGGCCTGCACGGATGGAGTCAATATGCTGGTGACCGAGGGTTATGGCATTCTGCAGCCGCGTGTCGCCGTCAGCCTGTCGAGCACAAACCAGTCGCGATACGCATGGCTTTTCGGCGGTGAAGCGGGAATTGACCCGTACACGCGAATTGTCTCCGACGTTTACCAGGATCTGTTCTACGAAGGTTCGTTCGTCGGCAAGGGTATTTATGACGTTGATGCCTTCGAACAGGCGCTTTGCCGCCGTTTTCCCGAGAATCGAATTCTAAGCCACGATCTTCTGGAAGGATGCTACGCGCGGGCAGGGCTGTTAAGCGACGTACAATTGTACGAGGGGTTTCCCGCGCGCTATAGCGCGGATGTGGCCCGCCGCCACCGATGGATTCGAGGAGACTGGCAGCTCGCCAGCTGGCTATTGTGGCGCGTACCGGGGGTTGACGCGAACGACTACCCCAATCCGCTATCCGCATTGTCGCGGTGGAAACTGATGGACAACCTTCGGCGCAGCCTTGTTCCGATGGCCTTGACGTTGCTTCTGCTCTTGGGATGGATGGCTTTGCCGCATGCATGGCTGTGGACGCTGGTTGTGCTTGGCACGCTGGCTATTCCCGCAATGGTGGCCGTCATTTCCGATCTGTTGAACAAACCATCCGAAGTGCCATTGCGACAGCACATCCTTGCTTCGATGCGCGGTGCGGGGCGGCACTTTGGACAAATCGCGTTTACGCTGGCCTGTCTTCCCTACGAGGCTTATTTCAGCCTCGATGCAATCATCCGTACCCACGTGCGGCTTTTGATCACGCGGCGCCGGCTGCTTGAATGGAACCCCTCCCGTGAAGTCGAGCGCGAGCCCGATCCGGCGATTTCCAGAAAAGGACATGCCAGTCTCGATGCTTCCTTTCGATCAATGTGGATCGCGCCCGCAACCGCAATCGCCGCGGCGGCCGGAATCGCGATGACAACGCCATTTGTATTGATTGTTGCATTACCGGTACTGTTGTTGTGGGCGGGTGCTCCCGTCATTGCCTGGTGGATAAGCCGGCCGCTTCCTCCCCGGGGCGCAGAGTTAACCATTGGTCAAATACATTTTCTGCGTCAGATTGCACGCCGGACATGGCTTTTCTTTGAGACCTTCGTTGGCCCGGAGGATCACTGGCTGCCGCCGGATAATTTTCAGGAGCATCCCGAGGCAACAATCGCGCATCGCACATCGCCGACCAATATGGGCATGGCTTTGCTAGCCAACCTGGCCGCCCACGATTTTGGCTACATAGGGCTCGTCCAGCTTCTGGAGCGCACGGGAAACACGCTGGAGTCGATGGAAACGCTCGAACGGCACGCCGGCCATTTTTACAACTGGTACGATACGAACACGAGAGCACCGCTGACGCGCTATATTTCCACGGTGGACAGCGGCAACCTTGCGGGCCATCTCCTGACGCTGCGTGCAGGTTTGCTGGAAATCGCCGATGCGCCGATTATCAGCGAACAAGTGTTCCTGGCATTGACCGATACGCTGCAAATTCTCGAAAAAACGGCTGGCGCCGCCGCCGCGAGCTCTCTGGCGCAATTCGAAAAGGCGCTCATGGTTGCAACCGGGACTCGTCCTCTCACCATGGCGGGCGTGCGCGTTGACCTTGACCGGCTGGTGACCTGCTCGAGGGCAGTGGCCCACGAGATTATTGCGGAAGATCCGTCCGCTGCGTCCTCCAGCGAGGCTCACGAGTGGGCACAGGCGTTGAACAGGCAATGCGAGCGGATACTCACCGATTTAATCAGCCTTGCGCCGCAGGCTTTGCTGCCTGAAGCGGAGGCCGATGGCCATGGTTCAGCCCATGCCGCCGCGATTCCTTCCGACGTCCTGACCCTGAGGCAGCTCGCCAATCATGGTAGCGAGCGTGCGCGCGAGCAGCTGGCCACTCTCGAACGCCTTGCCCTCCAGGCGGGTGAAATGGCACAGATGGAGTATGGTTTCCTGTTTAACCACGCGCAGCGGCAACTTGCAATCGGATACAACGCCGGTGAGCGCCGGCTGGATGCGAGCTATTATGATCTGCTCGCCTCAGAGGCGAGACTCTGCAATTTCGTCGCGATCGCGCAAGGCCAATTGCCGCAGGAAAGCTGGTTCTCGCTCGGACGAATGCTGACCACGTATGGCGGAGAGCCCGTTCTGCTATCCTGGAGCGGTTCGATGTTCGAGTATCTCATGCCGCTACTGGTAATGCCGACGTTCGAGCATACGCTTCTCGACCAGACTTGCAAAGCTGCGGTTGACCGGCAGATCGCGTATGGCGAGGAACGGGGCGTTGCCTGGGGCATCTCGGAATCGGGCTACAATGCCGTCGACGTTCAGTTCAATTACCAATATCGCGCGTTCGGTGTCCCCGGGCTGGGACTAAAACGCGGGCTGGGCGGAGACCTGGTCATTGCACCCTACGCTTCCGTACTGGCATTGATGATCGCGCCCGAAGCCGCATGCCGTAACCTTCAGCAGCTGGCCGCCGAGGATATGGTCGGTAAGTTTGGTTTTTACGAGGCGGTCGACTACACGCCCTCGAGGTTGCGGCGTGGCGAAACACGTGCCGTGGTGCGCTCATTCATGGCCCATCACCAGGGCATGAGCCTGCTTTCGCTGGCTTACCTGTTGCGGAACCGCCCAATGCAGCGGCGATTCGAGTCTGAGCCATCATTCCAGGCAACCATGCTGTTGCTTCAGGAACGGATTCCGAAGCCAACGGGCTTCCGTTCGCAAGCTGCCGAGCTCCCCGATATTCGCGTGACCAAAGAGCTTCCGGACATGCCAATGCGCATGCTGACAACCGCGAATACCCCAATTCCCGAAGTGCAGCTTCTGTCAAATGGCCGGTATCACGTGATGGTCACCAATAGCGGCGGTGGAAGCAGCCGCTGGAAGGATCTTGCCGTTACCCGCTGGCGGGAAGACAGCACTTGCGACAGCTGGGGCAGCTTCTGTTATCTGCGCGATGTGGCGAGTGGAGAGTTCTGGTCGAATACTCACCAGCCCACCTTGAAAGAAGCCAAGCGTTATGGGGTTCTCTTTTCCGAAGGGCGCGTCGAATTTCGCCGCCGCGATCTCGATTTCGACACGCACACTGAGATTACGGTATCGCCCGAGGATGACATCGAGCTGCGCCGGGTTCGCATCACGAACCGCGCGTGGACGCACCGGACGATCGAAGTCACTTCCTATGCGGAGGTGGTTCTCGCGGCACCGGCGGCCGATGCCCAGGCGCCGGCTTTCGGCAACCTTTTTGTGCAGACGGAAATCCTGCCCGACCGGCATGCGATTCTTTGCAGCCGGCGGCCGCGTTCCCAGAGTGATCCGGTTCCCTGGATGTTTCACTTGATGATTGTACGTGGAATCACTACCGAATCGATCTCTTACGAGACGGACCGGATGGCATTCATCGGACGCGGAAACGATATCTCCGCCCCCCGCGCGATGATGGATCCGGCGCCGCTTTCGGGAAGCGCCGGCTCGGTTCTGGATCCGATCGTGGCTATCCGGCAGCGGGTTTCCATCGAACCGGGCGAGTCCGTGACGATCGATATCGTGACCGGGGCGGGCGACTCTCGTCATGCCGCCATGAGCCTGGTTGATAAATACCAGGATCAGCATTTGTCGCACCGAGTTTTTGATCTTGCCTGGACGCACAGCCTGGTCGTATTGCGGCAGCTCAATGCCACCGAGACCGATGCGCAGTTGTTTGGCCGTCTGGCCGGCTCGGTCTTGTATGCCAATGCATACCTGCGTGCCGATGATACCGTGCTCAGCAAGAATCAGCGCGGCCAGTCGGGACTATGGGGATACGCCATTTCCGGTGATCTGCCGATCGTGCTGCTGCAAATCAGCGATGCGGCGAATATCGACCTGGTGCGGCAGCTGGTACAGGCGCATGCCTACTGGCGGGTGAAAGGACTGGCGGTTGATTTGATCATCTGGAATGAGGACCACTCCAGCTATCGGCAACTCCTGCACGATCATATCATGGGATTGGTTATCGGCAGTGCCGAAGCCCATGTACTTGATCGTCCGGGCGGTGTTTTTATTCGCCGCGCCGAGCAGATTGCTTCCGAGGATCGCATCCTGCTGCAAACGGTTGCGCGTGTGATCATTTTTGACAGCAAAGGCAATTTAGCGGAGCAGATTGCGCGCCGCGTTCCCGCGGAATGGACGACTCCGCCCATCAGGCTGGAGCCGGTCCTCCCGCCCGATTCCGCTCAAATCGACAACCTGCCTCACCGTCCGCTGCTTTTCGACAACGGACTTGGAGGATTCACTCCCGATGCGCGCGAATATATCATCACGACCGGAGAGGACCGCACGACCCCCGCGCCATGGTCAAATGTCCTGGCAAATTCACAATTCGGAACCGTTCTCTCCGAAAGCGGCCAAGCCTATACCTGGGGGGAAAACGCGCATGAGTTCCGCTTGACCCCGTGGAGCAACGACCCGGTTTGCGATCCCGGTGGCGAAGTCTATTACTTGCGCGACGAAGAAAGCGGCTATTTCTGGTCGCCGACGCCCCTGCCGAAACGGGGAGGGACGCCTTATGTCACCCGCCATGGGTTCGGTTACAGCGTTTTTGAGCATGCCGAGAGCGGGATTCATTCCGAGCTCTGGATTTATGTGGCCCTGGATGCCGCGGTGAAGTTTGCAGTATTGAAAGTGCGTAATGAATCCGGACGAATGCGCAGGCTTTCGGCGACAGGGTGCGTCGAATGGGTACTGGGCGACTTGCCGGAGAAGAGCCGAATGCACATCAACACTGAAATCGATCCCGTCAGCGGAGTCTTGCTTGCACGTAATCCATATAATAACGAATTCCCGGGGCGTATTGCTTTTTTTGACGTCGACGATACCGTGCGCAGTGTGACGGGTGACCGTACCGAATTTATCGGCCGCAACGGCGGGTTCAGGAATCCGGCGGCGATGGCTTCGGAAGCGCTTTCAGGGCGCGTGGGACCTGGCCTTGATCCCTGTGGCGCTATCCGGGTTCCATTTGAGTTAATGGATGGCCAGACGCGGGAAATTGTCTTCCGGCTGGGCGTCGGTTTTTACGCTGAGGAGACGCTCAGGCTCGTGCAGCGTTTCCGCGGATCGGCAGTCGCGCGCGAGGTTCTGGAAAGCGTGCACCGCTACTGGGAGCGCACGCTTGGCACGGTACAGGTGGAGACGCCCGATCCCTCCCTCAATGTGATGGTCAATGGCTGGCTCGTCTATCAGGTGATGGCTTGCCGCCTGTGGGGCCGTAGCGGCTATTATCAAAGCGGGGGTGCTTTCGGGTTCCGTGATCAGTTGCAGGATGTGATGTCGCTGGTCCATGCTGAACCTACCCTTGTTCGTCAGCACCTGCTCCGATCGGCGGAGCGTCAGTTTATCGAGGGCGATGTGCAGCACTGGTGGCATCCGCCGGGTGGCCGCGGCGTAAGGACTCGCTGTTCGGACGACTATCTCTGGCTGCCCCTGACAGCCTGCCGTTATATTGCCGCTACCGGCGATACCGGCGTGCTGGACGAGTCCATTTCTTTTCTGGAAGGGCGCCAGGTCGGCACCGATGAGGATTCCTACTACGACTTGCCGGTTCGTTCTGAGCAGGCTGCCAATTTATACGAGCATTGCGTGCGTGCGGTCGTGCATGGCCTGCGATTCGGTGAGCATGGACTCCCGCTGATGGGTAGTGGAGACTGGAACGATGGAATGAACCTGGTTGGGTTCCATGGGCGCGGCGAAAGCGTCTGGCTGGCTTTCTTCCTGTATGACGTGCTCATTCAATTTTCCGGTCTTGCCCGGCGGCATGGCGATACGGCTTTTGCCGACCGCTGCAAAAAGGAGGCTGTTCTGCTGCGAAAGAATATTGAAAAGCACGGCTGGGATGGCGAATGGTATCTCCGTGCCTTCTTCGATGATGGCTCTCCGCTGGGATCTTCCGAAAATCCTGAATGCAGGATCGATTCGATCACGCAGAGCTGGTCGGTATTATCTGGGGCCGGCGCCGGCGAGCGCCAGCAGCAGGCAATGAAGGCGGTGGATCAGCGTCTTGTCCGGTGGGATGCCGGCCTGGTTCAACTTCTCGACCCGCCTTTTGACCAATCCCCTTTAGATCCCGGTTATATCAAGGGCTATGTTCCCGGCGTGCGCGAGAACGGCGGGCAATATACGCATGCGGCTATCTGGGCAACGATGGCCTTTGCCGCATTGGGAGACCATCAGCGGGCGTGGGAGCTGCTGGGGATGATCAACCCCGTGAACCATGCGCAGACACCGGAGGCGGTTGCGGTCTATAAGATCGAGCCATACGTCGTTGCCGCGGATGTGTATGCGGTGTCCCCGCATACCGGGCGGGGGGGATGGTCCTGGTATACGGGTTCTGCCGGCTGGTTGTACCGGATGATGCTGGAAACGCTGCTGGGCCTTAATCTCGAGGATGGCAAACTATATTTCAAGCCCTGCCTGCCTGCGGACTGGAAGACATTTACCGTGAACTATCGCTACCGGGAAACGGCGTATCATATTACCGTCATGCAGACGGAACACGAAGGTGGAAAGGAAGGCCTCATCATCGATGGCGTCGAACAGCACGATCTGGCGATCGTCCTGGCTGATGACGGTGCGCGTCACACGGTCGAAGCCTGGTTGAGGAATGCTCGCGTGTGACGGCGAATTGACGGCTGGGAGCTCTGTCCCAATCCCGCAGTTGACCGCTCATTTTTCGAGCCCGGCGCCGCACGCGTGATTCCGCGTTGTTGTGCCTTCCCGCTGGCAACCGCATGCGCTGGCCGCGCCGGTCCCCATTGCCGGGTTGGGGTCAATGTATCGGCCCTGCGCAGCGCGAATGCTGGCCTTATGGAGTTGCGGTCGTCGTGATCGGGGACGGAGAGGCGCCGATGATAGGGATGCCCGCGCCAAGGCTCGGGGACAAGTTGCACATTGTGGAGTGGGCAATCTTGGCGGTCAGCGTCTGGGTGTAACGCTGAAGCAGGTAACGCAGCGGACTGCCAAGCTCGAATTCCCTTCTTAAATTCGCTGCCTTGAGCCGATAGCCGTAACCTGCATTTTGTACCACTGCCCGGTTTGGCGTGATTTTTCTTCCCATAAGCATTGCAATACCGAATAAACCTTCATTACCGATAACAGCAATCTTCGCTGGTTCCCCCTCGTCCGTGAGGGAGAGCAGGGAAATAACACTGGTCGTAGGGAAATACACGAGATCGATTTCGCCACCATTCTCATAGACAGCCCACCCCTGTGGCAGAGTGATAAGTTCAAGGCATAATTTCAGGCGCTCGTACACTTCCTCAGGGAGAGCGGCTAAAAAAAGATTTTGTTTGGGGGTATGAAGGTTTGACATTGCGTCCTCGCGTTTTCCGGTTCCAGTTTTATCTGTATGTCAGAGGGATTGAAGGATATATTGAAACTTATGCACTGTATGTGCGGTGCCAGACAGACCAGATGCCCGAAAAGACAGAGAGTGTAAAAAAGCGCCGAGGGAACAGGAAAGGCAGCGACATGGGGCGCGGCGGCGGGGTGCGTCCGGATGGATGCTATACTGTTTATTTTAAATGGAGGATATGATGGCTAGATCTGTCGCCAGAGAGAGTAAGGAAAAACTCATCAAGGATTTTCATTCAGTCATTACCGACACCGAGGAATTGATGAAATCTGTCAGCAGCGAAAGCGGGGGCAAAGCCCAGGTTTTGCGTGACAAGATCCAGCAAAACTTGAATCTCGCCCAAGGGTACCTCGAGGATTTCGAAAATTCGGTCGTCGACAAATCCAGGAACGCAGCACGGATAACCGATGATTATGTTCATGAGAACGCCTGGCGCACGGTTGGGATCGCGATTGGACTCGGTGTTTTGATCGGTCTGTTGATTAGGAATCGTGATTAACCGGTTTTCCGGGCCACGCGCTTCGCGGTACGGGATATCGGGAAGGCGGATATCGTGAAAGCAGCAGCATGATGCCGGCATCAGAAGAATCTGCCTGATCCTCCGGTTAAGGAAGTCAAGTTCACGCTTTTGTTTCGCCGATGCGAGAAAGTTATTGGGATTGTGATTTCTATCGCCAATGTCGCCAATCAAATTCGGAGATCAATCATGAAAATACGAGTCCCTTTTGTCGCATTCCTGGTGTTGCTGCTGTCGGGGGGCACCGTTTCGGCTGCATCTTTCAGCGGCCTGTATACGTTTGGCGACAGCCTTTCGGATGTGGGAAGCAGTCCTTCCGCCGTGATGAGCCTTTATAAGACGCTGGCGGATAATTGCGATCCTACCCATCCCTGCGGTCCCTATTTTGAGGGGCGCATCTCCAACGGGCCGGTTGCCTCGGAACGTCTGGCAGAAATTCTTTTTCCGGGAACGACGCAGACAAAATTCCTTAGCTATGCCGTAGCGGGCGCCACGTCGGGTATCGGAAACTCCGGCGATGGCGGCACGGCAACCAAGCCGGGAGATATGCTTCCAATTCCCGTTCCGGGCGTTTTTCCCCTGCCCGGCATGAAGGGGGAATTGGAACAATATGCGAAGGATTCGGGTGGGACGGCTGACCCCAATGCGTTGTACCTGGTATGGGGCGGTGCGAATGACTATTTGACCGGCGATAATGCCACGCTGGCCGCGCAGAATATTGGCGGATATATTGGCGAGCTGGCGGGAATGGGCGCCAGGCATTTTCTTGTTCCAAACGTCGGGGATTTGGGCCGCACGCCATTTGCCATTACGAATAACGAGGTGACCAGTGCCCACGATTTTTCTGTTGCATTCAATACCGAACTGGACGCTCAGTTAGGGAGCTTGAGTTCCCAATTTCCCGCTGCCGATATCTTTCAATTCGATACCTATTCTTTCCTGAATGGCGTCATTGCGGATCCGCTCGCCAACGACTTTACAAATGTACAGGATTCATGCCTGGCCCTGGGTTGCGGTGATCCTGGCAACCCCGCCAGTCCTGACAGCCATGGCTTTCTTTATTGGGACGATTTCCATCCCACCACGCATGGTCATGCGGTCCTTGCATCGGCCTTCGCAAGCGCTGTGCCGGAACCCGGAATCGTCGCCATGTTCATCGGCGGCCTCTTTGTTCTCGGCGTTGCCGGCCAGAGACGGCGCAAGATCGGACACTTCCGCGGCTTCGCGGAAACAACCGCATAAGCCGTCCCGCCCACTGGCGTGCCTTCGAGATCCGATTATTTTTTGCCGGGGACGGAGCCCTGATGCTGATAACATTCAAATGCGACGCCTATGCGGACATAACGATGTTTGGCGACGTTGCGCAGCGGCTGCTGAAAATGATGGGGCACAGCGGAACCGTGCCCAGCGCAATATTGGCCGAGGATGTCCCTGCCGCGCTTGATCGTTTAAAGCGCGCCATTGCGGTGGAGAAATCGGTGGCAACCCCCGAGCCATCCGGGAACAGGCCGGACGAGGGTATGGACGATCAGGCCGTGAGCCTGGCATATCGGGCTTTGCCCCTGATCGAATTGCTCGATGCAGCGGCCAAAGCAAATTGTAATGTGATGTGGGGAAAAGCATAGGGGCGCCATCGCTTCATATGCGGCCAAGCCGGGCTTTTATAGGGCATTATTTTATTGTATGTGAGTCACCGAACAGAGCATCCTTCTGAAATAGCGAATACTGATGTCTGGGCGTCGTTCTTTCCTCCCCCCCTTTAGAAGGGCGCCCCCGGTCCGGCAGCGATAGCATCGCGCCGGACTTTTTCTTCCTCTCCTTTTGCCTCGATTCCTCAAGCCCGGTGGTTGCCAGGTTGATTTATCCACCGTGGCGATTATTACGTCTTCTGACGATGGCGCCCATCAACACCAGGCCGGCCAGCAGCATGGCGTGGGTTTCAGACTCCGGTACCACCCCTGCTACCAGGGTTCCGGTAACGCCATATTGTGTCAGGAGGTCTGGATTGGCGGTATCCTGCGCCAAATAATCGGCGCCGCCCACGAACACCGAGTAATCTCCGGCGGCCAGGTTCATGAAAGTATGCGAAACCTTGCCGTCGGCGGTTTCATCCGAGCCGTGGCCCGCACCGTCATAGGCATGGCCGATATATTTGAGAAAACTGAGGCTGGCCGGGATGGTCATGCCGTTGAGGTCGCCCGGATCATTCCCGATTGACCAGTCGGTCAGCGCCCTGAATGCGCCCTCGGTATAATCGGGACGACTGGCCTGGGATAAATCCGCGCCATCGTAATCCGCGGGTTGCGGCGCAAGGTGCGCGAGCCCTTGGTAGAGAGAAAATCCCGGCGTTAGCCCCGGTTGCGAAGTGGACACGTTGCCGTGATGGTCCGTGACCTGAGAGGTCGTCTCCTGGAACGAGAGCTTGACGTCGGTGGGTTCAAGCAGTGTGAAGCGGAAGGCGCGTAGCTTGTGGCTGTCGCCGTAGTCGGCATCCGTGCCGTCGGCCCAGCCGTAGTTGCCGGTCGCTGCCTGGTTCGACAGGGTGGACACGGCGAATGCATCGTCAAAAGTACCGAAATTACGGCCGGTGTAGCCAACATGCGCCATCGCCGGCGCGGAAGCCATGCCAGCCAGAAGCAATGGCAATACATATTCAATTACTCTTTTCATATGGGATCTCCCGATTAGCTTAGGATAAGAAATAAAACGACGTCATATCGAAATGCGATGCTGCAATACCGCAATGCCACAATTCCGATAGGGGACGAGTATTTATTATTCATATCAATAAATCAATGTGGCATATTGCCGCATGCGGCAAACTGTCGCAATATGATAAATTGAAGCGGGGTTCCATCAGCGCACGTCGAAGGCCGCCGTGAATGAAACAGTTCCTGCGCGGCGCTTTATGACAATTCAATTGACTCAGCCGGGGAAGGCGAGAGAATGCGATCCGCATTTTTTGAGAGGGGGGAGGATGGCGTATTTATTGAGCCGATTGTATGGCAGTCATCCGTCCATGCGCATGGCCAGGGGTCAGGAAATCTCAGGTTTTATTTGACGGCTTCAGCAGCTTGCCAATTGCTGCAACCAGTTCCTGAGGTTCGATGGGCTTGGTAAGGTATTCCTGATAGCCGGCATTTACCGCGCTGATCCTGTCTTCCGTGCGAGCAAATGCTGTCAGTGCGATGGCCGGCGTCTGTCCGCCGTTTTCGGCAGGAAGATTTCTTACCTCTCGAATGAACTGGTACCCATTCTTCTCCGGCATTCCAATGTCGCTGATAATGACATCCGGTTTCTCGATGCCTAAAAGCGCCAGTCCTTCCCTTACGTTTGCGGCAACGGTCACGCTGGCATGGCCGCGGATCAATATATGCCTGATGAGCTCACGTGAGTCCAGCTCGTCGTCAACCACCAGCACCATCACTCCCGCGAGTGAAATATTCTCTCCGTCGAAGGGCTTCCGCTTTACCGATGGCGAGTCATCCTTTATATGGTCAATAGCGGTGACGAGCGGCAGATTCACGGTGAATGACGCGCCTTTACCTGCGCCGGCGCTTTCTGCCCGGACTATTCCGCCATGAAGTTCCACCAGTTGCTTGACGATGGCGAGCCCCAGACCCAGGCCGCCATACTGTCGTGTCAGGGAAGAATCGGCCTGCCGAAAGCGATCGAAAACATAGGGAATGAACTCCGGTAAAATACCCAGGCCGGAGTCGTCGATCCTGATTTCGAGATACGAGCCGATCTGCTCCACCGTGATTTCTATTTTACCGCCCTTGGGCGTAAATTTTATCGCATTGGAGAGAAGATTCCATAAGACCTGCTGAAGGCGGTTGGAATCACCCAATACCGGACTGACGCGCCGGTCGATTTTTTTATGCACGATAATGCCTTTGGCGTGTGCGGTTGGATTGACCGACTCGACTGCTGCGTCGACCAGGCTGGCGGCGTCCAATCGCTGCATATCGAGTCTGACTTTTCCAGAGATGATGCTGCTCATTTCAAGCAGATCTTCAATGAGTTTGTTTTGTGCGCGAGCATTCCGCTCGATGGTTTCAAGCCCGCGACGAACGTCCTCATTCTTCATGGTTCCGCTCAAGATAAGCTGCGACCATCCCAGTATCGCATTCAGTGGTGTTCGAAGTTCGTGGGAGAGGGTCGCCAGAAACTCGTCCTTAAGCTGGCTGGCCCGTTCGGCTTCATTCCTGGCAATACGTTCCTTTTCGAGTAGCTGTCTCTTTTCCGCGTCGGCAAGAACCAGCGCCTCGCCGAGCTTTGCCACCTCATTGCTTGTGGCTTTGCCGTAACGGCTGGGGCGGATACCGCGGGTGATGCCAGCGACCTGACGTCCGAGTTCGGCCAGAGGCTGCAGTATTCCGACACGGGTATACAGAATGATAACCACCGTGGCAAGCAGGGCGATAAAAATAAGCGCCATCTCAAACATGATGAGGCGCTCAAGCCGGGCCATCCCTATGGCTGATTCCGACTGCATGCGTTCATTGAATGAATTCATGAACTTACGGATCGGTCCCATGATACTGGCTTTTCCGGCACTATAGCGCTCGCCAAACAACAAGTTGATGGCGAATTCCCGGTTCGGGGCACCGCGCACGGTAAAATTGCCTTGTCCGTCGTCATACCGGCCTTTCAAGGCGGCGAAGGCCTCTTTTTCCACCACGGCCAGCCGGTCCGAATTTTCCTTTGCTTTCTGCAGCAGCGCAAACTCTTCATCGCTAAAACCCTCCTGGTGCAGCATTTCCAGTATGGGAATCGTCTCGCCCTGCTCGGTGGCAGGCGCTTCGCCTGCGGCGACAAGGTACCAATAGGTGGAGGAATAATTCAGCGGGCGCGGCCGTTTGCCGTCACGGATATCGAGTATCTGAAGAAAATAACGCTCATATGCCGGATCCCCCGTGACCACATACGTGCGTGCCATGTTGGTGAGGTCCTCAGAGCTTTGAAGTAGCTCATCGGCAAGCAGCGCCGCTCGAAACCGGTGTCGTTCGTTGCTGTTGATGTCGTCTCGGATGCTCAGCGAATGAAATACCAGCATCCCGATACTTGTCAGCAGCAACGTGAGGGCCACGTTGGAAAATTTGGTAAAGCTTTTTATATTCACCCGGATAATCTCCCTTTACCATCGATCAGCGTATTGCAGCTAAATTCTATACGTGGCAGCTCCTGAATTGCCATTTTTTCCGAAGACACGCCTCCATCCGAACCGGCCATCCGGGAATTAACCGCTCAGTTCCAGTTTAGCACCATGACCGCGAAGACTTCGCCGCTTGACGTCATCTTCCGGGGGGTTGCGCACCCCGCCGTTAAGCCGTTAGCCTAGTGAGTCAGAGATATCGCCACTATATTGCCGCCATACTGCGTTGCTCGTCGTTGCATATGAATCACCATGCGCCTCCTCGCGCCTTGTCTGACGCCAATCGGGTCATTTTTAACCCGGATAATCCATTAGGACGTGCGATGATGGCGAGGCAGGTTGCGAGACAGCTTTGTCGGTTGGAAGAAATCCATAGCGGGTCTTGGATGCCGGGCAAGCGTCGAAAATGGCCGCAAACTGATCGCCAGCACTCGCGTAGGCTCGCAG
>JBOIFK010000009.1:0-2882 GCA_050741585.1 Nitrosospira sp. | reverse complement strand
GAAATATGCACCGTCCAGACGCTTTTGCAGCCGATTTCCTTTAAGTCCGACAGGTTGCTAGACCCATCCATTTGAAACAAGCTACAATTCAGCATTTTAGCAGCCATACGCATGCGTGTTTCCCGCGGCATCCCCGTTCAGGCTGACGCTCCCGTTGCGCTTACCATAGGCAATTTCGATGGAGTGCATCTGGGTCATCAGGCAATGCTCGCCCGGCTAAAGGAAGCCGCTAACCGGCTCGGTCTTAAGGCTTGCGTCATGATTTTCGAGCCGCATCCACGCGAGTTTTTCGCGCCGGATCAGGCGCCCACGCGGCTTACCAGTCTGCGGGAGAAGCTGGAGCTGCTGGCAGCAGCAGGCGTGGAACGCGTGCAGATATGCCGCTTCAACTTCGATTTTGCCAGAATCAGCGCCGAGGATTTCATTGTCCGCATTCTGCAGTATGGACTTGCCGTCAGGTGGCTGCTGGTGGGTGATGATTTCCGCTTTGGCGCGCGCCGTGCCGGCGATTTCTCGATGCTGAAAGCATATTCTGACGGGCATGGTTTCGAAGTGGAAGAAATGCCGGGTTACGCCGTGAACGGTTTGCGGGTTTCCAGCACGGCGGTTCGCAAAGCTTTGGCGACGGGCAATCTGGATCTTGTCAAGCATCTGCTGGGACGCCCCTACAGCATCAGCGGACGGGTGGTAAATGGTGACAAGCTCGGCAAGAAGATCGGTTTTCCCACTGCCAATATTCAATTAAAGCACAATCGGCCTCCGCTGTCGGGGATTTTCGCGGTAGAGGTGTATGGCGTTGCAAAGTCGTCTCCGTCTAAACCAACGCATACGGTGCAAGGCGTAGCCAGCCTGGGAGTGCGTCCGACCATACATGAGAATGGCAAACCGGTGTTGGAAGTACACCTGTTCGATTTTGATCAGGAAATCTATGGCCACCACTTGCGCGTGCATTTTCTGCACAAACTCCGGGATGAGGAAAAATATCCAGACCTGGAAACGCTTACCAGGCAGATCGGAAGAGACGTCGAGCACGCAAAGAATTATTTTATTTCGTCTCCCTCCACATTTTCTGCTGGCATTGAAAGGAATCTTCTGCATGGATCGACCTGATACTGCCCATATTCCATGACCGATTATAAGAAAACGCTCAACCTGCCCGATACGCCTTTTCCCATGCGCGGCGACCTCGCCAGGCGTGAGCCCGTCATGCTCAAAACCTGGCAGGAAAAAAATCTCTACCGGGCAATCCGCGAAGTCTGCAAAGGGCGTCCCAAGTTCGTGCTGCACGACGGACCGCCTTATGCCAATGGCGATATACACATCGGTCATGCGGTCAATAAGATCCTCAAGGATATTGTTGTCAAGGCCAAAACGCTGGCTGGTTTTGATGCCCCTTATGTCCCTGGCTGGGATTGCCACGGGTTGCCAATCGAACATCAGATTGAAAAAAAATACGGCAAAAATCTGCCAGCGGATAAAGTGCGTGAGCTGTGTCGCGCTTTTGCACAGCAACAGGTGGTACGGCAAAAAGCCGATTTCATTCGTCTCGGCGTGCTAGGCGATTGGGATAATTCTTATCTCACCATGAATTATCACACCGAGGCTGGCATCATTCGCGCGCTCGGAAAGATCCACAGAAGCGGCTATCTTTACCAGGGACAGAAGCCAGTCAACTGGTGCATCGATTGCGGCTCCGCGCTGGCGGAGGCAGAGGTCGAATATGAAGATAAGACATCATCCGCGATTGACGTTGGCTTCGAGGCAAGCAACTCCCGTTCGCAAAAAGGAAGCCATCCTTCCTTTCATCCGCTAACGAAGCCTTTTGGCATAAACCTGCCGGAAGACACCAAGGTGTATGTGGTGATATGGACCACTACGCCGTGGACACTGCCTGCCAATCAGGCGGTATCTTTGCATCCGGATTTTGATTACACGCTGGTAGAGACACCCCGCGGGTTGCTGATACTGGCCGCTGATCTGAAGCAAGCATGCCTTGAGCGCTACGGATTACAAGGTGAAACTCTCGCCACATGCAAAGGCTCGGTGTTGGAAGGAATTCCTTTGGATCATCCGTTTAATGGGCAGCAGGTGCCTATTATCTGCGGCGAGCATGTCACCCTGGAAGCCGGAACAGGCTTGGTCCATACGGCCCCAGCACACGGGCTGGACGATTACTTCATCGGTCAGAAATACGGTCTTTCCAATGATAGCCCGGTAGATGACAATGGCAAGTTCGTCGCCGCTACGCCAATTGTCGGTGGCTTATTTGTATGGAAAGCCAATGATGTGGTGATCGACACGCTTCGGGCTGGCGGACACCTGCTGCATATGGAAAAGATTCAGCATAGCTATCCCCATTGCTGGCGGCACAGGACGCCGATCATTTTCCGGTCCACGCCGCAGTGGTTCATCGGTATGAACAAGGACAACGGGACAGATAGTCTTCAGCAGGGAAAAACGTTGCGTGAGTTCGCCATAAATGCGGTCGATGTCACCCGGTTCTACCCGGTATGGGGCAAGGCTCGCCTGGAAGCAATGATCAAAAATCGGCCCGACTGGTGCATATCGCGCCAACGAGACTGGGGCGTGCCAATGGCATTTTTCGTACATAGGGAAACAGGCGCGCTGCATCCCCGCACCGATGAATTACTGGAACAAGTGGCGCAGCGCGTGGAGCAACAGGGGATTGAAGCATGGTTTAGCCTGGACGCCACAGAGCTGTTGGGTGACGAAGCGAAAGACTACAGGAAACTTACGGATACATTGGATGTATGGTTCGATTCCGGCACCACCCACGACACGGTTCTGAAATCCAATGCACGGCTCAAGTATCCGGCGGACCTTTACCTGGAGGGCTCCGACCAGCATCGCGGCTGGTTCCA
>JBOIFK010000008.1:0-9364 GCA_050741585.1 Nitrosospira sp. | reverse complement strand
CGGATAGCCGGTTCATTTTTTGGCTTGCCGTCAAATGCACCGTCAAGGTCTACCAGATGCAGGCGTCGTGCGCCCAGGTCCAGCCAATGTCTGGCCATGGCCCCGGGATTGTCTGAGAATACAGTTGCGTTCTCCATCACGCCTTGCTTCAGACGAACGCACTGGCCGCCTTTCAGATCTATTGCAGGAATGATAAGCATCTTGGATCAGGAATAAAATTGGGAATTACGTTTTGAAAATTTGGAGCAGGAGTAAGCAGGAGTATCATGCTTGAATCTGATTATCCGTTCCCCGCAGCGGGCTCCCATCGCACAAAGTTACGCAGCAACACCAATCCTGCTTCATGGCTCTTTTCCGGATGAAACTGGACGGCAAAAATATTATCTTTTGCTACTGCGCAGGTAAACGGAAAAGGATAAAGGCTGTAGGCTGCCGCAGGTTCCGGGTTGGCGGTTTCGACATAATAACTATGAACAAAGTAAAAGCGCGCATCGCTGGGGATGCCCTCCCACAAGGGGTGCCCAACGGTCTGATGCACCTGGTTCCAACCCATATGCGGTATTTTGAGCTTTTGCTCGTTGGCATCCGAGATCGCGGTGGAGGAGGGAAAACGCAGCACTTTGCCGGAGATGATTCCGAGACCTTTTACATTGCCTTCTTCGCTGCTCTCGAATAGCATTTGCAAGCCGATGCAGATGCCGAGAAACGGTTTGCTGATGGCGGCATCCACCACCGCACCGCGCAGCCCGCGTGCATCAAGTTCGCGCAAGCAATCGGGCATCGCGCCCTGCCCGGGAACCACTACGCGGCCAGCTTTGCGCACCACCTCCGGGTCGTCGGTGACTGCAATGGACGCGGTCGGGGAAACATGCTCCAGAGCTTTAGACACCGAGCGTAAATTACCCATTCCGTAATCAACGATTGCAATATCAATCATACTATGCGAGTGAGGGAGGCTACAAAGAACCTTTGGTGGATGGAACCATCCCGGCCGCACGGGGGTCGGCTTCCGCCGCCATGCGCAGTGCACGGCCAAATGCCTTGAATATGGTTTCCGCCTGGTGATGGGCATTGCGCCCGGAAAGGTTGTCAACGTGCAACGTCACCATCGCGTGATTGACAAAACCCTGGAAAAATTCATTGATCAAATCAACGTCAAACTCGCCGATGCGGGCGCGTACAAACTCGATGTTAAACTCCATGCCGGGGCGCCCCGAAAAATCCACCACCACTCGCGACAATGCCTCATCCAGTGGCACATAAGCATGACCGTAACGGCGCAAACCCTTCTTATCCCCGATAGCCTGTGCGAATGCCTGACCAAGGGTGATGCCAATATCCTCCACAGTGTGATGCGCGTCAATGTGTAAATCCCCCTTGGCGGCAATTTCCAGGTCTATCATGCCATGACGCGCCACCTGGTCCAGCATATGATCGAGAAATGGTATGCCGGTATCCAGAATTGCCCTGCCGGTTCCATCCAGATCAACTTTGACGCTGATTTGGGTTTCCAGTGTATTCCGGGTGATTTGAGCCTGACGCATCAATGGATTAATTAATTGTTTGGTTTCTGCAGCGAGGCCTGCAGCGCTTCCAGGAACTGGGCGTTTTCACCGGCCGTCCCTACGGTTACGCGCAGGCAGTTTTTCAGCAAGGGGTGCGAGCCGTCGAGATTTTTGATCAATATCCCTTGCTTTTTGAGGTTCTGAAACACTTGGCTGGCCACATTCGGCCGAGTCACACGGAACAAAATAAAATTCGCATTGGTCGGAAAAATTTCGATGCCATCCAGCGCCGCCAGGCGTTCGCTCATTACGGTGCGCTCAGCCTTGATCGCCGCGGCCTGATGCAACAGGATATCATGATGCTGTAATACCCTTTCCGCAATCAGCTGGGTGACAATTCCCACATTATACGGCAAACGCAGTTTCTCGAGATGTATCAACCATTCCGGCCTGCCGACCAGCAATCCAAGCCTTAAGCCTGCCAGTCCCAATTTCGAGAGGGTGCGCATCAGCAGCAGATTCGGATATTGCGCCAGCCTGTCCATAAAGGTTGTGCCGGCGAAAGCATGATAGGCCTCATCCACGACCACGGCGCCAGGTGCGGCTTCAATAATACGTGAGACTGCTTCGGCGTCAAACAGGTTGCCAGTGGGGTTATTGGGGTAGGCAATGAAAATTACCGCTGGCTGGTGCCGTGCGATGGCGGCAAGCATCGCGCCGACATCCAGCGAAAAATCAGCTTTCAGCGGCACACCCGCATAGCCCATCCCCGCGAACGTAGCAATCATGCGGAACATGACGAACGCAGGTTCGACACTCATCAGCACCGCTCCGGGTCTGGCAGAAGCCAGGGCGATGATCTGGATGATCTCGTCCGAACCATTGCCCAGCATGATATCCATGCCGTCGGGAACCGACAGCGCTTCCCGCAAGGCGGCCTTGAGCGGGGCAGCACCCGCATCTGGATAGCGATTAATTGGTGCGCTGGCTGCGAGCTGTGCAATCTCCTCCCGTAAATCCTGCGGGAGGGAATAAGGATTCTCCATTGCGTCCAGCTTTATCGTGTCACTCGCAGGAGGCACATGGTAGGCGGAGAGCGCGAGAATTTCCGGGCGGATAACCTGATCAGGTAATCTGGACATTTTATGAATCTTGTATGTCCGTCCTGTTCATGAATCGATATTCCGCCGACATTGCATGGGCTTGCAAGCCCTCTCCGTGAGCCAGGATTGAAGCAATCGCGCCGAGTTTTGCTGCGCCTTTCTCCGATACCTGGATGAGGCTGCTGCGCTTCTGAAAATCATATACGCCCAATGGTGATGAAAAGCGCGCAGTACGGGAAGTAGGCAGTACATGATTAGGGCCTGCGCAATAATCGCCGAGCGCTTCGGAAGTATAGCGTCCCAGAAAAATTGCGCCTGCATGCATGATTTTCTCCACCCATTCTTCCGGCCGCTCGACTGATAACTCCAGGTGTTCCGGCGCGATGCGATTGGCGATGGCACAGGCTTCATCCAGGTCTTGTACCTGAATCAGGACGCCACGCTCTTCGAGCGAGGCGCGTATCACCGCTTTGCGTGGCATTGTTTCCAATAGTCGCTCAATACTCGCTGCTACCATGTCGATAAAATCAGCATCGGGAGAAAGCAGGATCGCCTGCGCCAACTCGTCGTGCTCGGCCTGTGAAAATAAGTCCATTGCAATCCAGTCGGGATCGGTGTTGCCGTCGCAAATCACCAGGATTTCAGAAGGACCCGCCACCATGTCAATGCCCACCGCACCGAATACACGGCGCTTGGCCGCCGCCACATATGCATTGCCGGGGCCGACAATCTTATCCACTCGCGGCACGGTCGAGGTGCCGTAGGCCAAGGCTCCGACAGCTTGTGCGCCACCAATGGCGAATACGCGGTCTACCTCGCAAATCGCCGCCGCAGCCAATACCAGATCATTGGTTTCGCCGCCGGGAGTAGGCACCACCATGATGAGTTCACTCACGCCCGCCACTTTGGCGGGAATTGCGTTCATCAGCACCGATGAAGGATAAGACGCTTTACCGCCGGGAACATACAGTCCGACGCGATTCAGGGGGGTGATTTTCTGGCCGAGCAACGTGCCATCGGGTTCGGTATAGCTCCAGGATTGCGCCATCTGCTTTTCGTGATAGGCGCGCACCCGTCCGGCGGCTTGCTCCAGGGCGTCGCGCTGATCCGCGGGTAGGGCTCGCAGGGCATGCTTCAAGCGATCCTGGGGCAATTCAAGCGCCGCTACCGAGGCTACGTCAAGGCGATCAAAACGGCGCGTGTATTCCAGGAGTGCCTCATCGCCACGTTTTTTTATATCGGCAAGGATATCGGCGACCGTTGTATCAACCGCCGCATCCTGCGTATCTTCAAAAGCCAGCAGCTTATCCAACGCCCCATGGAAGCCGGCGTCGGAGGACGATAGTCGCTTAATCTGTATCATGAGAATGGTACTGGTTTTGTCGAGTTGTTTCGGACGTATTTACTTCCGAATTGCCGTTGAAAATGCTTCCAGCATCGGCTGAATCGCTTCCCTCTTCAATTTCAATGCCGCCTGATTGATGATCAGCCGTGCCGAAATCGGCATGATCTCTTCCACTGCTTTAAGGTGGTTGGCTCTCAAGGTATTGCCGCTGGAAACCAGGTCCACGATCGCATCCGCCAATCCCACCAGCGGGGCAAGCTCCATCGAGCCATAGAGCTTGATAAGATCCACGTGCATGCCCTTTTCGGCGAAGTGTTCACGGGCCGTATGCAAATACTTGGTCGCTACCCGTACGCGTGCTCCCCGGCGGACGGCGGATTCATAATCGAATTCATCGCGCACCGCCACCATCATGCGGCAGCAGGCGATATTCAGATCCAGCGGTTGATAAAGCCCGCCGCCGCCATGCTCCAGCAATACGTCCTTGCCGGCGATGCCCATATCCGCTGCGCCGTATTGCACATATGTCGGCACGTCCGACGCGCGCACGATGATAAGGCGTACATCGTCACGGTTAGTAGCGAGGATCAGTTTGCGCGATGTTTCAGGATCGTCCAGAGCGACAACACCCGCTGCTTTCAGCAGCGGCGCGGTATCGTCAAAAATGCGCCCTTTCGAAAGGGCAATAGTGATGCTCGTCATGGAGAGTCCGGTAAAAGCTCATTTTACCCCAAAGCGGCTGCGCCGGGCTTGCTGAACACAGTGAAGCGGAAGCTATTTAATAGGAATTTTTACGCCCATGTGCGCAGACCGATAACGCCCCAATAAGCAGGGTACGTCGTGAAAACAGGCATCGCAGAGATAACTGATGCTGAATACCAGCGGACAGCCCAACGAGTTCCTTGTTTTGGCGCATGCCACAAGACAAGACCGCTTGTTAGGGGAAGCGATGGGAAATACAACGGTTGCCAAGAAAATGCTGCCGGACCAGATAGTTAAATTTCCTAAAAGCGATACCGCGTTAGCGTTGCTCCTGACGTGAAGGATTATGGCGACTGTAGGCACGGCACTCAACACAGCAAGCAACGGGAAGCGAAGAATAACGCGCTCTGCCGGCCGAAAAAAATTCTTTCGAATGCATCCCGGCAACCGGTTGTAGCGAACAGCAGACAGAGAAAGAAAATATGGATGAGGAATCTCATCTTCCGGATGTCTGGTGATTAGTTAACTATGGCAAAAGATTGACATATGCAATATGTTTACACGGGGAAAGTGGTAAAGCGATATCTGATATAAATAACTCTGACAATCTGCATTTGAAGCCGCTCCACCCGGCATTTGGCGCGATTTTGAGTCGGGAGTTACTGCAACTCCCGTTCCCGCAAACCGTGATTTTCTCGCACTCGGCTTCGTTCAATGCATCCATTTACAAATCCGGATTCTGACCGCTGATCTGCCTCGTGTATACCCGATTTTGCTTGGTTCCCCCATTTGTCTCACCATAGGTTTTCGTTTGCACGAGTACCCGTACGGCCTATACGGCCAACGATCAATTTTGAATCAATCCATAAAAAAACTGTGCGCTTGATCGAAAACCTCCAGGGTGAAAATCTCTCGATCTTTGATTGTTATCGTAGTCATGCTTTCCGAGTTGATGGTGTACGCCAGAGATCGCACATGCTAGCCAAAGAACTGCTCTGACTTGTCTGATGAAGCTTCATCAATAGATCACCAAGCTCCGGCATTTGCAGTTCGGCCATGGACCGCACCGCACTGGGTGTCAACGAAAACATCTTTCGAAAAGCTCGCGTGAAAACCGTGTCGCTACTGAATCCACATTCGACTGCCACATCAAGGATACGCACGCGTCCTTGTACTGGTGGTGAGATTAATAACGAGAATGCGTGCATCAATCGGCAACGGCGGATGTAGTTGGCCAGACCGCCTTCGGACTCGAACAGTCGGTAAACGGATGAACGTGACATGCCAAATTTCTGCCCGATTAATGTCACGTCCAAGGACTCCAAGGCCAAAGACTTATCGATAAACGCCTTGACGACGATAAGAGCGCCCCGCCGCCTGTCGCCCCGCCGTCTATCGACCCGCCGTCTGTCCGCGATATTGGGAGGCGTGCAATCTATCAGAGCCAGCGGCTCAGCAAGAAGGGCTATCAGAGTACAGGCTGCCGTCTCTGCCTGTAACTTCTTAAATAGCGGCCATTGCGGGTCGACAAACAGCCATCGCGCGTTCAAAGATTGATCACGATACATTTGGCCTGATATCACAGCGCAACCGAGCTCGGGACGGCACAATGGAGGTATTCTTATTGCACGGGGCAGTCGCAGCAATATGTATTTAACGCTCCAGGCCATTGGATCCAAAGATCCGTGAGCAACGTTGGTCATCTCAGCTTCCTATAAATCAAGTGTAGGTTCTGTGACTCCTTCGCAGGGATAACGCGAAGCGGGCCGCGCCATGGATTCTGCGAGGACGTGCGACTGCCGCGAGAGCAAAGGAATCATCAAGGTTATGTAATCGGGGGTTCACCCGAAAGTGATCCCGCTCCACATGTACACGTGATGATGAATTCACTTCGATTCATTAACAAAGAGGAGCCCGATCAGGTTGATCGGGTGCCTCTCTGTTTTAACGTCTTAGGGTAAGCTAAACGATTACGCGAACGTAGCAACTCCCCCCGCTATATTTGTGCATATGCGTCCGGTATAAGGGCCACCGGAGGGACCAACCTGATACTCATTATGGAGATGAATAACACCGGGGTTGCTCAGGCCTTGAATAGTGACAGGCACATTAAAGTTGGCGGCATAACCTGTACATATGACTGCCGTCCCGGCTTCATTTTTGATATCTGCGTTGTTCTGTGCATCTGCGGATAGCGAAAGTGCCGAACGATGGGCTTGTGCTTGGGTTCGGGGTTGCCCCATTACTTTTGGCGCTGCCGATGATGTTACAGACCAGGTGCCATCTATATTGTAGCTAACATTAAATGACACAAATCCTGTCGTCGCATTGCACAGGGCGGCGTTTACCGAAGAAGTTGAAAAGTTAATGACCATACCGGGTGTATAAGTCCCGGTCTGTACATAAAACTGTAGTACAGGCTGACAATCTATGTTTTGATTGGGCTGGGCAACCACGAAATTGGAAAGAATCACTGCACCCGACGGAGATTGAGATGCTGATCCCGCATTGTATGGGGTTACGGTGGGATTAAATGCGGGAGTAATAATCCGAAAAGACCCAGCTTGGGGGCCGGTTGTGTTTACAGGCGGCGTCAACCCTAACGCTGGAGATATAATCATACTGGTCGTGTTATTTGTTGGAGAACCGCCTGCTGCTGGTGTTAAGCCTATTGCTTGAATCGCAGACGAGTATCCAGAAACCCCTCCGACTGCTGGAAGGTTTATTTGCTGCTGGACCCCGGCATAGAACTGTTGAAGCATCATAAATGTTGCGGAAGAACCTCCTTCACTGCTGGGTAGCACACCCTGGCTCCACAAGCTGTTCGTATATACTTGCGGACCTCCTACGTAGATCGCAGGTTGCTGGAAGACATAGAAGTTTTGAAAGGCACTGCTATTGTTTTGTATATTAATTGTGAACAAAGTAGACATGCTTATCTCCAAGTTGTATAAAAAAAAGAACAGTTAAAACAATAAACACCATTAATCGCCTGGTACTCTCTGCGATCCGGTTCCGTAAACCAACTGGATGTAACCGCTGTCGAGTGAAGGCTCTTACTCAAGCTTGGAAACCTGGATGTTCTTACAGCTATTCCAGCCTGCCGCGCCCGTGGTTTCTAGTAAATTTATATCGGCTCTTGCTGGGCTCGTGATCTCAATTAAACCCTTGCATTTGGCCGCTCCAATCTACACGCCACGGAGAATATGATGGACGTGATTATTGAACGGGACTATGCAGGCTATCCCAAACTTATTGGCAGACTGTCCCAATTTACTTAGGAGGCTCAACAGGAGGACTCCGGTGCACAAAAACAGACCGGCGAGCATTAATAGGGAAAGGCGTGTCGAAGAATTCAGCGGTGTGACGAATACCAAGAAAGAGTTGGCGTTCGGAAAACTCGAGGGAGCACATCAAGAGAGGTGTCCCGAAGGGGCTGGGCAGCGATTAGAGCATAGTCTCAAGCTCCGGCAACGAAGAATCCCTTCGCAGCTAGACGCGCGGGCCAAGTAACTAAGCGGTGATTTACACTCATGGAAATTACGCCTGATATAGACAGGAATTCCCGGATTTATCAGTATTGCGTGCGCTGTTTATTTCATTCGCCGACCTTGGCTATGTGGCTCTTTACCGCATGAACCAGCTGATGACGCCGATATTGCCGGCCTTTCGGTATCAGAAGGAAGCAGAGTGAACGAAATACTCTCAGTGGCGCCGCTTACGGACGGCATGAAGAAGACGTGGTTTCTGACTTGGGGTGGAAGAACGATCAGAAAGCGCCTGCGCACCTCCCGTTCCTGTTCGCTATTGATAGCGTGCTAGAAATACCTGATGGGTCCAGGCACTCACTGGGCAATGATTACGATATTGAGAAAGAAGTTTCGTTTTGATCGGGGTAACGTGCACATCACTCCTAAAGGAAAGGACATTGGAGCAAACGAAACCTATATGAGGTTTGGCGGTTTGCTGGCATGTCGGAAGTCTGCCGGACAGCGAAAGCGGAGGAGTAAGAACTGAGGATAAATCTGTAAGGGAAAATCTGGAGTAGAAAAGAAACAGAGGCGAACCGGGCAGCGCCGTGTCGCTGCCTGATCGGTTGCCTCTTAAACTGAGCTTGAAGTGCCCTGACTAAAGGGTTAAAGAGGTTAAAGGGGTAAAAGGGTTAGTTAAAGGGGGTTTCTATAATCCGCTCACCGTGCTGGACGCCTGGGCGCTGGAGGCTGCATGGCCTTCGCCGAGTTTTGAGGCCATTTGCCGATGCAAGGCGGCTTCCTGCCTGTTTGCGCTGACGGTCTGCTCGTATTCGCGGACTAACGCTTCGGTATGCGATTGCAGGTCTTGTGCCTGCCTGCCGTAGAGATAGCTCTTATTCTGATACTGCTCCAGCAGTTCCTTTTTTTCATCTACCTTTGCCTGCAACTGCGTCGCTGCATCTTCATACGACTTCGCCACGGCCTCGTGGTCGCCACGGGTCGTGGCATTCTGGGCGGCGGCACGAATCTCGGGGGTGTCGATAGGCTGAGCCGCGGTTGCAGCAGGGCTCAACGAAGCCAGCATCCCCACCATTGATAACGCTGCGAAGCGTTTTCCTAAATTTGTTTTCATAAGAGTCATGGACCCAATTGGAATGAAAGTGACTTCATCCTAATCCAGTCAAGACTATGAGTATATTGGGGAAACCCTGGTTTTTTGCTAAGGGAAACCCTTAG
>JBOIFK010000007.1:0-8521 GCA_050741585.1 Nitrosospira sp. | reverse complement strand
TGCTGGTACCGCTTAGCGGACGTGCCGAGGGTTTGGACATTTCCGTGATGAACAACAAACCCGCTGAACCGAGAATGCTCGAACGCAACATGGTTTATGCCGTTCGGAAAGGTGACGTGCTATCCAGCATCGCCAAGCGTCACGGCGTCACCGTAACACAAATAAAATCATGGAATGGCGGTATTGGACGCCTCCTTGTCGGCCAGAAGCTCATACTCAAACATACTTCATTTGACAAAATACCTCTTACATCATCAGAACAGCGCGCCCATCCGGCGAAGAAGCGCATGTGATATGGCTTTGCTCCCGGAAGACGCTGTCGCAACGAAAAATCATGAGCGAAGATAGATTTCTCTCGCTTCTTTAAGTGGAATTAAATGCCCCCACGATACGGATTCTGCAAGATGCCCATTCCATAAAACTTTTTGTACAATTACTTTCTGCGTCTGTGAACCGTACAGATGCCCGCAATTCCAAGGCCAATAAGAGCCAGCGTCGTTGGTTCAGGTACCGTAACCACATTACTACCGTCACCACCACTGCCACCACCACCGGTACTGGGGCCATTACCACCGATATCGGGACCCCCGTTGCCGACATCGAGGTTGCCGGTACCGGGACCATTGCTGCCGATACCGGAACCTCCACCACCGCCACCCACACCACCGATGCCGGGATTAACCCCATTACCGGAGCCACCGATGCCGGAACCCCCGCCACCCATACCGGCGATAGTACCGGTCCCCCCCCTGCCCCGAGTCCCAGCGAAACCGCCCCCTTGAGGACAAAGATTTTCCCGCAAACCGGGCCGTTGTTGCAAGCATTCATTGCCCAGGCCATACCGCGTTATCGCGGGGGTAAAGGGAACTGGAGTTGATTGGTCGGACTGGCTATTTGCATGCGGGTTTTCTTCTGTTACCAGCCAGTCTTCCATCGCAATGCCTAGTGTAGCGAGGAAATCTGCCATCTCATCCGCATCATCGCTTGATCCGATATCGCCATTTAACTGGGAGGTACCGGCTGTGAAGATATCCAGGATTGTCAGGCTCGCCAGGTTCGAACCCAACAACTGCGTCGCAAAGATCGGGTCGAAACCATAAGGAAAGGCGAATCCACTGGAATAATTGCCACTCAGCAGATTATTCTTGCCAACGTCCCCATTCCATAAACTATTCACAGGGATTGGTATCTCGTCAGCTTCTAGGCGATCCACGTCAAAATCATTGTGTTTCGAGAAATGGATCTCACTTACCGGACTTGTTACGTTGACGTGCAATATCGGAACAGCGTAGGCACTTGCTGAGAACAAGAGTATTGGAAATATCGCTAGACGTAAGAAAAATTCTCTGGTATTCATCGTCTGCGCGTTCACGTCAAACCGTCCTTCCTTATACGGCTGAGAACGATTGAAGCAGATCGTTTCAGCCTGAGAAGTTTCCGTCAATAGCGCCAACCCGGAGACACCACCGCGCAGGCATTCAAAATCGCAGAAATATGGGTGCCTTGCAGCTGCCAAACAAATCTTTAAGCTCAAATTCCCTTGCGTTGAGCGGTGTTCGCATCATATCAACTTCAGCAGCCGGAACAATTGGACTTTGGTACACCACTTGGCAACCTGTCGACTTGAAGAGTCGAGGCGAAAAAATGATTGGTGGGAGATTTTCAAAGGCCAATAGCGTTCTATTGGCCGAAAAAAGCGATGAGGTGTGGATGGGCAAGCGTTTTACAATCGATCCACGTTAAGTCGGGAATTTGCCAGGCATGGGAAAAAACCTGCATCGATATGCCGCCGGGCAGTCACCCGGTAAGACGAGTCAATACCATTTGATTCGTGCGTGCTATTTCAATCTGCAAGTCAATGGCGGAAGATTGTGGAAACCACGATAGATATGGAAACTAGAGTACGAAACCAGGGAAGCCTGATGACCCGTGTCCCATTCATTGCAAGTGTCCCATCTTTCCTTGCTGATAATCCGCGACCGCCTGGCGAATCTCCTCGGCGTTGTTCATAACAAAGGGGCCGCTACCGATGATAGGTTCGTCAATCGGTTCTCCGCAGAGAAGCAGTATGGTTGCCTTTTGTGCGCGATCGATACAGATGTATTCACCTTCCCGGTCAAATAAGGCAACTTCTGCCGGGCCGATTGTTTCAGCACCATTCATGCATACCGAGCCTTTGAGCACTGCCAGCACCGTCGTGTAACCCTCGGGCACAGGAAGACAGACCTGCCGCTCGCTCGCTAGGCGAATATCCAGCACATGGATCGGCGTGAATGTATGGGCTGGCCCTGTAACGCCGTTGAATTGGCCGGCGATAACGCGCACACTTCCATGGCTGTCGGGAAGATTGGTTATGGGAATCTGGCTATTCAGGATACCCTGGTAACGTGGCGGCGACATTTTGTCCTTGGCGGGCAGATTGACCCACAACTGCACCATTTCAAACATGCCCCCGCGTCGCGCAAAATCGCGACCATGAAACTCCTCGTGGACCAGGCCGGATGCTGCCGTCATCCATTGCACGTCGCCGGGACCAATATGGCCACCGCTGCCGGAACTGTCGCGGTGTTCCACCTCACCGCTATAGACAATGGTCACCGTCTCGAAGCCGCGATGCGGATGTTCACCAACGCCAAGACGCTTCTCTGTCGGCGGGAATTCCATGGGACCGGCGTAGTCGAAGAGCAGGAAAGGACTAATCTCCGGTCCCAGATTCGAATAAGAAAAAAGTGTCCGCACGGGAAATCCATCGCCCACCCAGTGACGGCCCGCATCACGCTGGATGTGCCCTAGTTTTTTGGCTAATTTGCCAGTTTTTATTGTTTGCATTCATTACCTCCTCTCACGCTCTGGATACCGCTCTTCATTGCAGCACCAGAAGCCGACTATCGGTCGTATGACCCTTGATAAAATTTTACGTCTTCCTTGTTCATGCAATTTTGACTGAACACAACACAAAAAATTCGAATATGACCGCCCCAAGCCAGGAATCTGCCGGCTACATGGCTTGGGGGGGCTGACAGCCTGTCAGACTTGGGAACCGTGGCAAAAAGATAACGGGGCGAGAATGAATTTTGAGGTTTCGAAAGCCGGAACTCGTTCTTTGTTCTATTAGCTAAAAAAGCTGCGAAACATGAGCCCGCCCGGCAGCTTCTGCAACCGATTCTCTTTAGGTCCGACAGGCGGCTAGTGTACGGACGACTTGGAAAATACTTGCAGGACAACTACGCCGGCAACGATAAGCGTCAGTCCGATGATAGCGGGGATATCAAGCGATTGCTTAAAAACGAACCAGGCAATAAGTGTAACGAGCATAATACCGACACCGGACCAGATGGCGTACGCAACTCCCACCGGCATCGTGCGCAAGGTCAACGATAAGAAAAAGAAAGCAATGGCATAACCTGCGATCACGACAAGCGACGGCCATAGCTGCGTGAAACCGTTGCTTGCTTTCAGGGCCGAAGTTGCCACAACCTCGCTGACGATTGCCACAGAAAGGAAAAGCCATTGATTCATTATCGACTTCCCAACTAATTGCCGTCAAAGGAAATTCTCATAATACCGATATCGCTAATCGGATCACGCACAGGTGGGTGAGGGGGAAGCTATGAGGCATTATGTTGATTTCGTGCCGTCAGTTTCTGCGATTCGCTGGAAATTTGCAAGTAAATCAAATACTCTGCCAGCAGAAAAAAGTGGTGAAATCTTGTCATACTGATGCTGTGATCAGACTTTCTATTAATCATGTCGTAATGCCGAGTGCGTAGCCCGCTATACAGAGGCGCTCTTTATCGATTTACTTTCCTTCGGTTTCTCCACATAATAAAGCCGGTAGTAAATAGGACAAGAGGTGAAATACCGACGACTACTTGCAGGATGCGGGTCGGCAAACCACCTATTATCCCGGTATGGAGGGGGTAAAAAGTATTGAATATGCGGGTTCCTGACGGAGCCTCCGACGCATTTTCAATAAGTAATACTTCACTCGTATATTGATCAAAATAGATGAAACTCCGACCGTTGGGATGGAATTCCTCCGGCATTTTCTTTCGAACGACCAGCGATGCCTGGGGGGATTGCGGCAGATTGATCCAGGTCGTGGGGGCAGGTGAAATACGATCGGCCTGATTTAAAAATTCATCCAGGGAAGGTATCGCGCGTCCTGCTCCGGAAGTATCGGAGAGAGGTGTCGCAGGCCTGGAGGGGCTGGCCGTCACAAAATTGGTAAGCCTGGCTACGGTTTTATTGAATACTAAAGAAACTCCGGTAAAGGCAATTATTACCAGAAAAAACATGGCGTAAATGCCCCCCACGCGATGCATGTCGAAGATTAATTTTTTCCATGGCGCGGCCCAGCGGATTTTGAAACCTCGAGAAATATTTTTTATTCCATTGGGTGGCCACCACATGACAAATCCAGTGGCACACATGCAGATTAATAGCAAGGCACTGACACCAAGGATATTTTTACCGCCTTCACCAATCAGAAGCTCGGTATGCAGGAGGGCGATCCATCCAATAAGAGTATTTTCCTGGTAATGTGCGCCAAGTAGTTCGCCGCTGTAAGGATCCGCGTAAACGAACAGACCATGGTCATCATTCATCTTCAGCAGATAGGTCTGCTGCGGCGTGCGCGGCATACGTACAGAAATAAGCCTGTCCTGTGGGTAAGCCTGTTTGACAGCATCTAGCACCGTCTGTACAGGAGCCCGTTCACCACGTACCGCAACTTCCATCAATTCGGGATATATGAATGCTTCGATCTCGTCTCGAAAGACTATCATGCTGCCGCTCAATCCGCTCAGTACCAGAAACAATCCAGCCGTAAGACCGAGATAAAGGTGAAAATTGAAGACGACTCTTCGCATTTTCATGGCAACTGAGAGCGAATTTCAGATCGAAGATTAAACATCCCGAACCGGGGGATCAGAATTCGACCCGGGCCACGGTCTTCAGCAGGATGGGAGCTCCCACGCCAAGCAGCCCATTGCCTGCGGTACTCCAGTAGCTGCTGTTGGTCGCATTATCCAGCACTGCTTGAATCATGGTACGTTTACCCGCAATGCGAGTAGCATAACGTGCGCCTAGGGACAGTATTACATAGTCATCGACGAAAGCCTGATTCGCACTATTAACCGGACGTTTGCCCACATAGTAAACGGCACTGCTGAGCGCTAGCCCAGGAACACTTTGCAGGCGATATTCGGCCATCATGCTAGCGGTGCGCTCAGGCGTGTTATCGGGTATCTTGTCGAAAGTATCCGAATTAGATTTGTCCAACTGTCGGGCTTCCATGAACAGGGCGGAAGCAATGAGCGACAATTGCTTCGTAATTTCGCCGGTGGCCGCTAATTCTATGCCCCGATACTGAGCCATGCCATTCAAAACAAACCGATTGGCCGCGTCCACCGTAGTCGACGAGCGTTTAATGTCAAAAGCCGCCACTTGCAGCAATATTCCTTCGGCTACTATCGCTTTGATGCCAATTTCTTTTTGCTTTGACAATGCCGGCGCCAGGATCTCACCACTATTGGCGCGGTTGGATGGCGCCTGCCCGCTTTCCTCCATTCCTTCCAGATAACTGCCATATATCGATACATTGGGAATAGGTTTATACATCAGCGACACTGACGGATTGACCGTATCGGCCTTAAAGTGGGTGGTAGCTCCCATACTCTCGTAGAAGCTGCCACGCACCCCGAGCATGGCCGACCATTTTTCGCCGATCAAAATCCGATCGGATAAATAGATGCCCATATCCGTTATCTTCGATCGGTTTGGCCCGAAGGGAACGGTAGGAGATTGCCGTGCGATATCAATCGGATGGTACAGATTCTGCGCCACATCGATCATGCTTGATGTGCGGGGGTCCTGTTTGCGGGAATTGCCGGTGAAACCGAGTGATACCTCGTGCGTCATCCACTTCCACTGCAAGCGGCCGAATACTTCGGCGCGAATGTTCTCGTTGTCCCACACCTGGCCACGGTTAAAGAAAGTGCGTAATGTACCTTCACCCGTGGCGATATTGAAATTCTGGAACTGGGAGAAATTGCGGTCGCGTTTGGTTTGTGCCTTGCCGACCTCAAATAACAGCGCCCAATTGTCACTGAGCGCATAATCGGCACGTAGCAGTAGATTAGTCGCCTCGGCATCGTATTTCTGCCATTCGCCAGCGAGATTGAGGCGATTATCCGGCACGTGAGGCAGAGTGATGACACCGTTGACCGCCGCAGGCGCTCGGATTGCCGCCTGCTCGGAGACTTCCTTACGGTAATGCTCTACATCAAATTTCAAGGAAAGTTTATCCGTGACTCGCCAGTCGAAAGCGCCAGAGGCAAGCGCACGGGAGCCAGAGAAATTGTGAATCCCAATGTCTTCGCGCCCAGCGAGCAGATTAATACGCGCACCAAATTCCTGCGCGCTGCCGAAGCGCCGGCCAAGATCGACGTGGAAGTTTGCGCCGCCGTAGCTGTTGGCCAATACGGAAAGGTTGGTAATGGGAACCTTGCCGGCGCGTTTGGTCACAAGATTAACGATACCGGATGGTGGTACGAAGCCATAGTATAGCGATGACGCGCCTTTGAGAACTTCAACGCGCTCTTTATTTTCCATGGGGGTATCGATCAGGTTGATGATTGGCAGCGATCCGTTAAGCCGGTAATTGCTGCGATTCTCTACCAGAATGCCGCGAATCGAAATATTGTCGTAAGTCGAACCGCTCAACTGAGAGCGCGTGACGCCAGCTGTATTACGCAGAGCGCCGAACAGGCCGGTCGTGGCCTGGGCGTCGAGAACTTCCCGTGTAACCACATTACTGGTCTGTGGCACATCGAGTGGCGCCATATCGCGAAATGTCCCGACCTGAACCGAATCTGACTTGAAGCTTCCCGTGCGTTCACCTGTGACAGTCACATCGGGAAGCTTCTTGTCCAGCTCAGTCACACCAGGAAGCTTTTTGCTGCCTTGCTCAAGTTTGTCAAGAGTCTGTGCGTTTACCTGCTGAAACCAGGACGCCAGCGAGAGCACGATAAGCGCTGAGTGTAAATTTGCTTTCATGATGCCTTTTCATATTCAGGGTAGTGTGATGCCTTTCCATAATTCAGGACGGTGCACCGTACATCGGCGGCATCCATCATTCTGGCTAAGTGGCGATTTATGAAACTGCGACACTGACGAGGACTGTGATATGGTTTTGTCCTTCAACAATGACACTGAAATATTACAAATGGGTAGTGGTGATGGAAATTTGGTGCCTGGTTGTTTTGGGAGGATATAAATCCCCAGCCTGCCTGCTCTTTTTTTTTGAAAATCATTCACACCCCGTCCAGCTTGGTTATGCGGCGCACCTATTAATATGGCATCGGCGCTGCCGCAAAAAAAAACCCAAATGAGATTTGGGATAAGGTGGATAAAACTGGTTGGCCTGCGCTGAATGGACTAATGAGCTGTTAAGGAGAACCCAATCACAAGATCACTTTCTCCCTACGGTCTTTCTAGAAGATTATAGTCAGCGAATATCTTTCATTTCATGACATACGAATTTATAAGCCTAACGTCAACAGTTCAAGATAATTTTGTAGTCATAATAGAAATGATAATTATTCGTATTATATGTAATTCCAGGCGAAAGGCAAACTTTTTTGCAAAACGTCGTATGTAGCTGAAAGAACCTATTAAGCGTGTGAGCTATTTTAAAGGCATCGGATTGCACGTTCCTTACCGCTTTTTCTCTATTTGTTCATCCTAATCCTTACCCCATCGATTTTATGCGAAAGAATTGCTTGTGTTTGGACAACTCGAGAAACAAGCTTGACTATAAAGAAAACATTGCTATGAATAAATAGAGATTTTATATGGGCCAAAGTTACCCTTCTCGCATTCACGATGACGATGGGTTTAAAAGGCGACCACATAATTCTTGTTCATGATGTGAATTTCAAATAGCCAGCACCGATGTAGTTTAGCTCGAACCAATAGGAGGTAATTATCATGAAACAGCTACGTGTGATCGGAGTCTTTGTCGCTTTGGCAGGCCTATGGGGTGGTCTTGGTCCCGCAGACATGATTCGGGTGTCCCAGGCAGAACCGATGAAACCTTCGAAGATAATCAAAACGGAGTATCAATATGCCGCGAAAGTCGCTTGTTCGCTATTGCTGCCGCACCAGGACGGTACATTGGCAAGGGGGACCTATCGCACAACCATTAATATTCACAATCCCACCAACAAGCAAATCACGGTAGCCGCCAAGGTAGCGCTTGCGACACAGTTCGGCTCTGAGCCAGGTCCGTTCGGCGTTACGCCATTCAAGGAAGCCGTTCTCCAGCCGGACGGCGCGGTTGGCGTAAACTGTTTTGACATCGCGGGCTACTTTTGCCCGATCGACGGGGTTTGTGTCGATTTCGCATTCCTGGAGGGGTTCCTGGTTGTTAAAAGTCCCGTGCCGCTGGATGTCGTCGGGGTTTATACCGCCCGCCACACGGATGGAGAGGTGGAATCCATCGACGTCGAAGCGATAC
>JBOIFK010000006.1:0-5037 GCA_050741585.1 Nitrosospira sp. | reverse complement strand
ACATGTTCATCTGACCGGTCGGTTTTTGGTGGCTCCGGATTGGTCAACTCCACCCGATCCCTCGGCAAGGTTTCGTTTTCTGGCCACTCGTTTTCGGGCTGCTTCCCGTTCCCGTCCGCAGCGGTTTACGCTTGGACGTCGACTTTCTATTCTTCGGCATCACGGCGTCATCGTCTGTCCCAATCGTGGCATGTTAACGCATTATCGCCCCGGCGGCTGTGCACCACCGCACATAAGGAAAGGGCGGGGACCCAGTAGGCGCATTGTTAAAAGCCAAGCTATGTTTGTTACCGCACTGCGCGCGCTGCCATATTCCGCCATGCTTGATACATTGTTTGATAGAAAATGAGAGATGACATGATGAACGAACTATTTTTGAGATCTTGGAAGGGACTGGCGTTACGCGGCGCCGTATCGCTGCTTTTCGGCATTGTAGCCGCGCTATGGCCGGGTCTCACACTCATGTGGCTGATCGCCATGTTCGCCGCGTATGCGCTGGCCGTGGGCACGGCGTCCCTCATCAGCGCGCTGCAAAATCGGAAAAGCAACGATAATTGGTGGCTGCTTCTCCTGCTGGGAATAATAGGCCTTGCAGCGGGAGTGCTGGCTCTCATGGGCCCCGCGCTGACCACCGTGATGCTGATGCTGGTTATCGGCGCAACCGCATTCGCAACAGGCGTCCTCGATATCGCCATGGGCATCCGCTTGCGCAGGGTTATCCGTGGCGAGGCCTTCCTGGTTCTCAATGGCATCATTTCCGTCATATTCGGGCTATCCATATTCATCTTCCCCGGTGCAGGCGCACTTGCCCTGGTGTGGCTGATCAGCATGTACGCTGTCATTTCGGGTTTTCTGCTGCTGATGCTCGCCTGGCGCGCACGCAGTTGGAAAAATAGCGGCGGGGAAGCGGGCGCGCTTCCGTCTCGTGACCTTTCCCACGGCAGGCTGTGAATTGGATAAAAGTGCGAAAACGCTCAAGCTGCACGACAATCATCCCGGTACCGTGAGATTGGTTGTTACAGAGAGGAATTAAAGGTTATGCTTAACCAGCGGCATTCGATTCCGCAGCTCATGGGAAGGTAGATGGAATTCAAGGATTATCACAAAATCATGGGGGTTGCGCGCGATGCGTCCCAGGACGACATCAAGCGCGCATACCGCAAACTGGCGCGCAAATATCACCCCGACGTCAGCAAGGAGCCGAACGCGGAAATCCGCTTCAAGGAACTGGGCGAGGCGAATGAAGTGCTTAAGGACCCGGAAAAACGCGCTGCCTACGACCAGCTCGGCACGAACTGGAAGGCAAACCAGGAGTTCCGCCCTCCGCCGGACTGGAACACGGGTTTCGAGTTTTCAGGGCGGGGATTCCGGGGAGGGGATGCGAGGCAGTTCAGCGATTTTTTTGAATCCCTGTTCGGCCGTGATTTCGGCCAAAACCACGGCGGCGCGCGCAGCACGAGTAGCGGCGCGCCTTTCCACCGCGCGGGCGAAGATCATCATGCCAAGTTGTTGATCGATCTGGAGGATTCCTACACCGGCGCCACCCGCACCATTACCCTGAAAGTGCCTGACGTCGACGCTCACGGGCATGTCTCGACACGCGAACATCAACTCAATGTCACCATTCCCCGGGGCGTTCGTGCCAAACAGCATATCCGCCTAGCCGGGCAGGGAGCGCCCGGCCCTGGGCGAGGCAAACCGGGAGACCTGTACCTGGAAATTGAATTCCGTTCCCACCCGCATTATCGTGTCGATGGCGGCGATGTGTATCTCGACCTGCCGATTGCCCCATGGGAGGCTGCCCTGGGCGGAACCGTAAAGGTGCCCACCCCGGACAGCATGGTCGATCTCAAGATACCGGCCGATTCCACCACGGGACGAAAGCTGCGATTGAAGGGGCGCGGCATTCCCGGCAAGACGCCAGGAGATTTTTTTGTCGTGCTGCAAGTCGTATTGCCGGCCGCAGCCAACGACGCTGCCAGGGAGTTTTACCGCAACATGGCCGACAAGTTCAAATCTTTCAATCCGCGTGCCCGTCTGGGAGTATAGCGATGATAAGCAGAGATACATGGATAAAAGGAAATGAGACGCCACAGGTGCCGGGAGAGATTCCTGCGGAAATGCCTGAAGAAGTGCCGGATGAAGCACCGAACGAAATACCGGACGAAGCCCCGGGCGAGGCGCCGGATAACAAACCGGATGAGATGCCGGATGAGACACCGGACGAATTGCCGCCTGAAACACCGGATGAAACGCCGGCCAGGGCAAGTGGAATCCTTCTGGATGAGCACGGCAGCCTGACGCTGGCCGAAATCAGCAGCGCCTGTGCAGTGGAAGCCGGATATATCGTCGAGCTGGTGGATGAAGGCTTGATTACCCCGGAGATTGCCCCTGGAAGCCAGGAGCCCCGGAAGCCTCAATCCTGGCGTTTCAGCGGCATGCATCTGCGCCACGTAAGAATAGCGTCGCATCTGCAGGGCGATCTCGGCGTCAATCTCTCCGGCGCAGCGCTGGCCATGCAACTGCTGGACGAGGTTGAAGCCCTGCGGAGGCGGTTGAACGCGATGGGGCAGCGGGAGCAATAAATGGCCGGCAACGCCTGCGCGAATACCGCTCCTTTAAGGCGAGCCGGATAATATACGGCAATCGCATGCGCCATTAACCATTATTAAGATAGGGTTACGGCTGTTTTTAACACTAATGGTTCCCCTTAGTAAAAAACCAGGGTTTCCCCAATGTACCCGGCACGCGGGTTGCATTAGGATGAAACAACTTCATTCTGATTCGTTTCGCTGCTGCCATGAAACCACTCACCCGTATTTTTGCGGCATTATCGATAGTGGTCCTGGTTTCGCCTTTCGCGACGGCGGCTGAGCCTCTTGACACACCCGAGATTCGCGCGGCGGCTCAGGCGGCTTCCACTCAAAGTGATCATGAGGAACTGGCAAAGCACTATGAACATGCCGCGGCGCAAATGCAGGCAAAGATCGCGGAAAAAAAGGAGCTGCTGGAGCACTATGAGGATAAAAGCTACATTTATGGCAGGCGGGCGCAAGATTTACAATCGCATGCCCATGCCTTAATCCGCGATTACGAGAAGACCGTCAAAGCGACCCTGAGGGCCGCAGCCATGCATCGGCAGATCGCTTTCATGCTCAACCAGAATCACGCTGCAGCCCACTCCCCGGCGCCTGGCGGCGTGAGCGGGCTCTAGACCCCCAGCCCTCGGCCCTCGGCATCTGCGCGGAATCGCCTGCTTTTCTTCAATCTGGATTAGAAGGGGATGGTCGCATCCAGTGAAAACAGGAACTGATCCTTCTTGCCGTCAAATGGCCGGAACGCCACGCCGATGCCATCCGCCCGGTCATAGCGGATGTTCGGCCTGACATTCAGCTTCTCCATTGGTTTCCAGTTCATTTTCAGCCGCTTCGCCGGTTTCCAGTTCATGCCCAATGTGACCGCGTAATAGTCCGCCGGCGCGCCAATAAAAGGCGTGGTGCCCGCATAGCTGACCCCCCTGTTATTGAGCGCGGAAAGTATCCGGTAGGGCGAAAATACGCGCCAGCCATCCCGATCGTTGAACCGCTCGGCGCGAATACCGATGGACAGGTCGTTCAGAAGATCGTACGTCAGGTGGGTGTTGACGGTATACCATTCGGCGTTCTTATTGACACCGTTCAAAAGCACGCCGCTGACCCAGCCATGGTTATGGTGCAAAACAAAGTGCATTCTTGGCGTGATCCTGTGCTGGAGCACGACGCTGTACATCACCCATGGTTCCCTGGCGGGGGCGGCGGTCTGTCCATAGGTGCCGCCAATGGTGGCCGAGGTCCTTCTATCGTCGCTGGTCCAGATCACGCCGGCTAGCCCACCCCAGTTATCCAGCTGTTTATCGAATCCGCCGTCCCAGCCCCCGGTGGCGCTGCCGGTGGTGGCGCCGCCCAGCACGGACCAATTGGCATTGACGGTATAGTTGCCCAGCATGCCGGTATGGGTAAACGGCTCTCCACTATTCAACGCATAGGCACGCGTGTAGAAGAAGTTATCGGGAGCGGGAACGGTTTCATAACCGAGCGGCGTGTAAAAATGGCCTACCTTGATATTGAGGCCATTGCCAACCGGCACATAGGCTTCCAGATAGGCCTGCGGGAGTGCGATACCGTACGTGCGGGTCGATTTACAGCACAGATTGAGATCCCAGTTGCCCCTGTCGGAAGGCTCCCCGGTATTCTCGTCGAACGCGGAAATGCCAAAAGCCTGGGCATAAATGGCGTCCGTGCCGAACAGGAAATCGAAACGGCCGCCCAAATCCCATGTGGTGCCTTCCGATGGGACTGCTCGCTGCATAAATAAATTAAATTGATTCAGCTGGAATTGATTAGCCCGGTCGGCAAAGGTGACGGTGCCGTTGTATCCGTTGGCCGGGTTATTCGCGTTGTACGTCGCCCCGCCGTTGATCCAACCGCCAAATTCCATGCCGCTGTCCTTGAACAGCCTGACCAGGTTGTTTGCGTGGGCATCGCTAAAACTCAAAATTGCCAGCAACAGGATGCCTATTGCAGTAAGGATTGCGTGGCTTTTATTTTTTGCTGTACGGTTCATGTATGTCATTTCCCTTTCAAAGAGCGGCAACAATCACTGTCAAAGTTGCGAAATATATGGTGTCGAGGAAATCCAGTCCTTTCGGATTCCGGGCGGTCAAACGCATGGGTGATCGGCAATAACCAGTTATTGTTAAATTTATTCAGGTTGTTAATAGCCAGTAGGATTCGTCCGTTATGCCGTGGCATTGGTTGCCGCAGCATGAGAATCCCATAGATCGAATGATGCACCTGCACGCCAAGAAAAAAAACGCCAATCGCTTTAGGGTTTTTTCTAACGCGAAACCTTGCGGATAGGGATTCAGCTAGTGGTGTGCTTCGCAATTGGCTGGACGAATAAAAACGATGGATTTTTGTGTCAGGCCAGGCGCAAACCACAGCGATAGCCGAATCTATCGCGAGGATTTGCAACAACGCATGACGCGAAAAGCCGCGT
>JBOIFK010000005.1:0-11684 GCA_050741585.1 Nitrosospira sp. | reverse complement strand
GGTTCACGGCGCTGGTAGCGAGAGTTCCTGCTTTCCGGCCCGTAGAATCGAAATTTTTTAAGCGAGAGCCGTCAATGAAATTAAGCAGCGCCGAAAAACTCATTCTGATAATGCTGAGTGAAGTTTATGAAAAACTCGGAATTGAAGGCGAGATTGATCCGGCATTCGTCAAGAAGGCGATTCTTCGTGACCATACATGGGGCTTGAGATGGAAATATGATGGAATCTTTGCAGGGTCAAAAGATGACGACCCTCCGGAAGTGAATGAGGTGACAAAAATTCTAACGATGTGGCGCGCGATTGAGGGAGCGTATAAAAGGCTTTCCCCGGAAGATCAGGAAAAATTGAAAAAAGATGCCGGATATTTCGAGGACGATATCGCGTTCTACGGATTCGATGGCAATGACGAAGCTGGGCACTTTCGCGTAGCGACTTTCCTGATAACGGATTTGGGGCTGTTTGACGAATTTAAGGACCGCGATATAAATTCACATAATGAAACATTGTCGCGCTATAGAAAAATGCTATCGATGTATGAGCTATCCTTGGAGAATTTGCGTAACAGAAGCTTTAACGCATCGGAATTATTGGCAATATTGGCGTGCTGATCAAGTCTGAAAGCGTTGGCTAAAAGCTGATAATCACCGCCGGCAATATATCAGGCGTTTCTCCTGCAGCTTTCCGGATTCAAGGAATCCGCTGCAAAAATACCTGCCGTCTAAATTTCTCTGTTTTGAGGGAAAGAGAACACCCTTTGATCTTCAAAGTCCTTAAAATCCATCCTTACTTCGGTCGCATCGTGCGTCATCCATAACGGTCGCGATTCTGGTACTCTCCCTACTGGTTTTTCGATTATTGAGGAGGCAGAAATGGATCGAGTTTCTGGTGCCGTCATGGGTGCTTTGATTGGCGACGCCCTTGGCTTGGGGTGTCATTGGTACTATGACCTTGCCGAACTGCGCAAGGATTACGGTTCCTGGATCGATGGCTATACGACACCGAAACCGGATCGTTACCATGGAGGGATGAAAGCGGGGCAGCTTTCTCAGACGGGTCTGATATTCGTCATGCTTCTCAAATCCGTAGCGGAGAAGGGGGAATACCGGGAGGAGGATTTTACCCGCCGGCTGGATGAAGAGTTGTTTCCCTTGCTGGATGGGACGCCGGTATACGGCCCGGGCGGCTATACCAGCCAATCGATACGGGAGGCGTATCGCAGGCGCGTGGAGCAGAAAAAGACATGGCATGAAACAGGCGGTCACGCAGATACGACGGAAGCGGCCGAACGTGCGATTGTCCTTGCGGCCCGCTATGCAAACCATCCGGGTAAAGTTGCCGAGACGGTTTCCTCCAATTGTCTTCTCACACAAGGCGACGAGGCAATCGTCGCCATGACGACGGCCTACAACGTGGTTCTGTCAAGGCTGATCACCGGAGAAAGATTAACGCCGGCAATTTCGGACACGCTCATGCAGCTTGTCCAGAACGGAAAGTTGCCATTTCACTCGGTGACGAAAAGCAACCTTGCCCCACCTCGTCCCGGTGATCCAGATCCTCCGCGAGCAGGCCGTTTTTCCTCTCCGGACGCATTATTGACACCGCATTATATCGCCCTTGCCGCGACTGATCCGGATATCCGGATTGAACCGGCCTGGAAGGCATCGATTGTCTATGGCATGCCGTGCGCGATTTATCATCAACTTCCAGCCGCCTATTATCTCGCGGCACGTTTTGCGGATGACTTCGAATCCGCCGTGTTGCATGCCATCAACGGTGGGGGCCAGAACATGTCCCGCGCCATGCTGACTGGTGCCTTGGTTGGCGCGCAAGTGGGGCTTGAGGGTATTCCCGGGCGTTTTCTCGATGGCCTGGAGGGTGGGAGTGAACTGCTGGGACTGGCCCAAAAAATAGGCGCGTAGGCCTAGCCAGCTGCTGGGACTATTGCAGTAGACGCAGGCGGTAACTCCGTGCACAATACTGGCAATTGACAGAGCCGCAGCCATCGGCGAAATATCGTTTTCAATCGATCTTAAGAGGTTGATTGTCAACGATTCAAAATATTTTAACCATTTTATTTTATATGGCGGGCCTCCCCGCATTGCATAGTAGTGAACCTGGTCAGGTCCGGAAGGAAGCAGCCACAGCTATTCTCTGCAAGTGCCGGGGATCGGGCTCGCCACCCTTTTTATTTAGACAGGTTGCCAGGGCGGAGCCGATCGCAGTTGCGGGTTCTGCTTCGCCCTGCGACGGTACGCAGAACCAATTCTAGTTCTTATCCAGCCCAAAAATAATCTACCTGCCTATCTCCTCAATATCGTGCCCCAGTCTCAAGCTCTTGCCCGCAAATGGCGCCCCAAGATCTTTTCGGAACTGACCGGACAGGATCATGTAGTCAGGGCGCTTACCAACGCGCTTGAACAAAAACGGCTGCATCACGCCTACCTGTTTACCGGCACGCGAGGTATCGGCAAGACGACTATCGCGCGCATTCTGGCCAAAGCGCTGAATTGTGAAATCGGGATTACGTCAACGCCTTGTGGTATATGTTCCGCCTGTACCGAAATTGACGATGGGCGTTTCGTCGATTTGATCGAAATGGACGCCGCGTCCAATACGCAGGTGGAAAAAATGCGCGAACTACTGGAAAACGCGCTCTATGCTCCCACTATCGCCCGTTACAAGATTTACATCATTGATGAAGTACATATGCTTTCCAAATCGGCTTTCAATGCCATGCTGAAAACGCTGGAGGAGCCGCCGGAACATGTCAAGTTCATCCTTGCCACGACCGATCCGCAAAAAATCCCTGTCACTGTCCTGTCCCGCTGCCTGCAATTCAACCTGAAACAGATTCCGCCGCCGCTGATTGTCTCGCACCTGAAGCAGGTGCTTGAAGAGGAGCAGATAAATTGCGACACCACATCGTTACAATTGTTGGCGCGGTCGGCACAGGGAAGCATGCGCGACGCCTTGAGCATCCTGGATCAGGCAATCGCTTTCGGCGAGGGAAAGGTCGAGGAAGCCGGCGTGCGCGACATGCTCGGCGCTATCGATCAAAGTTATCTCTACGATCTGCTGGATGCCCTGGCGCAAAAAGACGGAGCCCGCATGCTGGAGTTGGCCGATGCAATGGAGACCCGTAGCTTATCGTTCGATGCAGCCTTACAGGATCTGGCGACGTTACTGCATCGTATTGCCCTGGCACAAATCGTGCCGTCGGCTATCGGCGAGGATACCCCTGAGCGTGAACGGACTCTTGCATTGGCAAAAACATTCGTGCCGGAAGACATTCAGCTATTTTATCAAATCGTCATACACGGCCGCTCCGACCTGAGCCAGGCCCCGGATGAGTATGCCGGTTTTACCATGACATTGATGCGGCTGCTGGCTTTCATGCCGGAGGGCGTGCCGAAGATAACGGAGCCAAGGCATTATAACGAGATAAAACGGCCGCCTCCTCCAATTTCAAGGACTGCGGAAGCATCTGAAACCTCGACAACTTCCGGCACAGTAGAAAAAGCAGAAGCAGCAAAGGCCACAAAAGCGGCGGATGAAGCAGAAAAAGCCGGGAACGCAACAGTGGGAGTCACCTCAGCTGTAAGTTTGTTCGGCAGCGACTGGACCGCGATCGTAAGCCAGTTGAAGTTGAACGGCATCGCGAAAGAGCTGGCTCAGAACTGCGAGGTCAAAAATGTTTCCGCGGACGAGATCCAATTTTGTGTGCCGGAGACGCACAAGCATCTGCTTCAAAAAAATTACCAGGACAGGATGCAATCCGCCTTGAGGGAACATTCAGGCAAACCGGTCCGGTTAAAATTTTCCGTCGGGATCGTCACGGGGATGACCCCCGCGGAACTGGATAATCGTGAGAAGCAGGAGAAGCAATCGCAGGCAGTCGCGGCGATGGAAACAGACCCGTTTGTGCGAGAATTGGTGGAGCATTTCGATGCAAAACTGATCGCTTCCTCGATTAAACCCATTCAATAGCGGAGGTAAATATGATGAAAGGCGGCTTGGGCAATTTTATGAAACAGGCTCAGCAAATGCAGGAGAACATGAAGAATATGCAGGAGAAACTGGCCTCGATCGAAGTCGAGGGCCAGTCCGGCGCAGGCATGGTCAAAGTGGTGATGACCTGCCGTTACGATGTAAAACGCGTCAGCATCGATGACAGCCTGATTGGCGACGACAAGGATATGCTGGAAGATCTGATCGCTGCTGCGGTCAATGACGCGGTGCGCAGGGTGGAATCGACCACGCAGGAAAAGATGGCGGGCTTGACCTCCGGGATGACTCTGCCGCCAGGAATGAAGCTGCCGTTTTAATTGATGGAAAAATTCACTTGAGTTGTAATGGGTCGGCCGGAATGCCTGCATCGCTTCATGAGAATTGCCCTCATTTGCGTGTTGCAGTATTTTTCTTCCCCTTTTGCGTGCAATGAAAGCAGCTGCCAGTCTCGAGGACTTGATCGAGTCATTGCGCTGTTTGCCTGGCGTTGGGCCCAGGTCCGCGCAACGCATGGCTTATCATCTGTTGCAGCGCGATCATGCCGGTGCACAGCGGCTTGCTAATTCGCTTGCTTATGCGCTCGAACATGTCAGGCATTGCGAGAAATGCAATAACTTCACTGAAGAAATCGTATGTGAATTGTGCCGTTCTCAACGGCGCGACGTGACATTGCTATGCGTGGTGGAGATGCCCGCCGATCTGCTGATGATGGAACAGGCGCGCTGCTACAAGGGCATGTATTTCGTACTGATGGGAAGGCTCTCACCCTTGGACGGCATCGGTCCCAGAGAAATCCACCTTGAACGATTGCTGAAGCGGGCGCAGGACGGACGGGTACGGGAAATCGTTCTTGCCACCAATTTCACTGTGGAGGGCGAGGCGACCGCCCATTATATTAGCGAGCTGATGCATGACAAGGGGCTGAAGGTCACCCGGATCGCGCGCGGATTACCGGTGGGCGGAGAGCTGGAGCATGTGGATAGCGGCACATTGGCGCAGGCGGTGATCGAGCGCAGAGAGATTTAATCCCAGATCATCCATTAGGATGCCAGCACGCGCGCAGGCTCGGAGAGCCGCCTAATGGATGATCTGGGTTAATAACAGGAGTCGGGTATGCGCTTATTTCTTTTTTTGAAGCCGGCAATAAACCTTTAAAGGTGAGCTGTTAGATGAAAGCCAGGCCACTCAGGCCAATAAAGAAAAAGGCAACCAAGTCAGCTGGCACCGGCGCGACTTCCGTATCCTCACCGGTATCGACGCCGGTCACGCATAAACTGCACAAGTTGCTGGCGCAGGCAGGATTGGGGTCGCGGCGCGAGATGGAGGAATTAATCGCAGCCGGCCGAGCGACCATCAATGGAAAAGTGGCGGGAACCGGTGATCGGGCTGGGCCCGATGACATTGTGCGGGTTGGGAAACGCACCATTCATTTCAAATCCGATGACCGTCTGCCCAGGGTAGTGCTTTACCATAAGCCGGAAGGAGAAATTGTCAGCCATGATGATCCCGAAGGCCGTCCGTCAGTATTCGATAAGCTACCGCAATTGCGATCATCCAAATGGATATCCATCGGCAGGCTTGACTATAACACCAGCGGATTGCTGATTTTTACCACGGATGGAGAATTGGCTAACCGGTTGATGCACCCCCGCTTTGAAGTCGAGCGCGAGTATGCGGTGCGGATCATGGGGCGGCTGACCCCGGAAGTGGCGATACGGCTGACCACGGGCATTGAGCTGGAAGACGGTCAGGCGAAATTCGATCACTTGTCGGATCAAGGCGGCGAGGGTTCCAACCACTGGTATCGGGTGATATTGAAGGAAGGCAGGAATCGAGAAGTGCGCCGCATGTTTGAAACGGTGGGAATGACAGTGAGCCGGCTGATGCGGGTGCGCTTCGGCCCCATTAACCTGCCGCCACGCCTGAAACGCGGAAAATGGATGGAATTGAATGAGGTGGAAACAAAGCGCCTGCTGGCGCTGGTTGCCTAGGGTCTAGCTGGAGGTTACGTGCGACTGATGTGTTGAAGCTGGTCGCGTTTCAGCAGGAAAACAAACTCGTCCCCGGCACTGGTTTCAAGCCAAGTGAAAGGAATCCGGGAAAATTCTCGTTCCAGAGCCTCCCGGTTATGGCCAATTTCAACGATCAGCAGCCCTTGGTCGGTTAAGTGATTGGCCGCTTCGCGCAATATTATCCGTGTTGCCTCCAGGCCGTCCTCGCCGCTCGCCAGGGCGTTGCGTGGTTCATGGCGATATTCCCCGGGAAGCATTGCCATCGATTCTGCGCTGACATAAGGCGGGTTGCTTACAATGAGATCGTAGCGGCATCCATGCAATTCATTGAATAAATCGGACTGGATAAGTCTGATTTTATGCTCCAGATTGTAATCCAGTACATTTTTCCGGGCGACTTGCAGCACCTCATTTGAAATATCCGTGGCATCTATCGTGGCATTTCCGAAAGCGTGCGCAAGCAGCACCGCCAGGCAGCCCGATCCGGTGCAAAGATCCAGCGCGGAATGGATTGCATCGGGATTTTCTATCCATGGCAGGAGCTGTTCGCGCAGCAATTCGGCAATGAAGGAGCGCGGGACGATCACGCGCTCGTCCACGTAAAAACTGAAATCCCCCAGCCAGGCTTCCTTGGTGAGATAGGCGGCAGGAATTCTTTCCGTTGCGCGGCGCTCGATTACGCGCAATACCTGCTCCAGTTCAACCATGGTGAGACGCGCATCAAGAAACGGCTCCAGTTGGTCGAGCGGCAGGTGCAAGGTGTGCAGAATGAGATAAACTGCCTCGTCGTACGCCGAGGCTGAACCATGACCAAAAAACAGGTTGGCATCGTTAAAACGGCTTACTCCGAATCGTAATAGATCGCGGATGGTGTGAAGTTGAGCCTTGGCCTCGATGTACATAAGGTATTGAATCGCAGAGATTCGATCCCGTTTGAGCAGCGCAAGCGGGATAATGCCGTGTTAGTCCAAATCGAAATTGGCAAATGTTACCGATCGAGTCGGCTCCAGCGCAATTCAGAAATGGTAGTTTCCTTTTGAGCCCCTCCTGCCAATTGCCATCTTTGATTAATCGTACCTGCCAGAAAGAGCTTGCCCTCATCGATTTTAATAAATCCAGATAACCTAAGTCAGCAATAATACGGCAAAAATAGGCTAATCTGTTAGCCGGTGTGCGACCTGTTTTGCGAGGGAATGCATCTGTACGGAAACGCACAGTTCCTTGGGGTAGAGCTTTAATATAGTGTAGCCAAATCTAATCGTGACTCGGAGGGGCCCGCAACGTCGCTGCAGTCTGATAGGCATCCAGTGATCGTAGCTAAGATGAAGCAAGCTACCGGAGATTGAAGGAGTAATAAGATGGGTAACCGTACAAAAAATGGGTATCAACCGGCGGTTGAACGATTGGATGAGAAGACCAGAGCACAATGGCTACGTTTATCGGCTCAAACGGTAGCAGTGAATGCTGGACCGGCGCCATCCTTGGTGAATGCGGAGCTGGAAGCGGCAGCACAATCGGAACCGCAGTCTCCCTTAGCTCCCGCCTATAAGCTCTGGATGGCCGATAATTTGGCGCGCGAGGCTCGCTACCTGGAAGCAATCAAAGCGTTTGACTCCGCCGTGGACTTAGCACAATCGGCCCGAAGGTTCCTTCCTCAGTTGGATCCAATTCGCTGCGCACTTCTTCACAAAGCTCAAGCGGCGAGCATTAGCGGAAATGCAAAGATTGCAATCGCTACTTACCAAGAATTGGCGAAAGTGTCATCCGACGCCGCTGAATCTCTTTTCCAGGCTGGCTTGGTGGCTGAGATAGAAAAAGATGACGAGCAGGCGGCCCATTTTTACCGCTCCGTTGCCAGCACGCGCCCCTCGTCGAGAACGGACGACCCTGCCGAGTTAGCGCGGAGGGCGCTGCAGCGCCTGGAAGAACCAAAGGCGATCTATCTGCCTAGTGCCATGGCTTTGGGTAACTTACTCGCCACGTCGCTTGAAGATCATGATACCGGTCAATTGGACCGGCTCATCAGTAAGACGCACTTTGCGGTTGGGGTGGTTGGAGGTCACACGATCTTCGGGGGTCTGATCTCCTGGAACAGTTTTATCGCGACTTACTGGAAAGCACTGTGGTGGCTCAGCGAACGCTGATTGGATCCGGTGGTAAGCTGTATCTGATAACGCGCGGTTGGAAAGGGGACTGGTTTCGCGGGGACGTGATGTGCCTGCTAACGCGGACTCCCAAAGGTTGGCAATGGACGGCTGTGGGCATTTCCGAAGCGCATGACCTGTGGGTCGAACGGTGGCGTCCAGCGACTAAGCCAACCAATCAACCTCTTCCCTTTTCGCTGCTCGCTCCGTGGCCCGCCGGCCAAAGCTTTCAGGCCGGAGGTCTTGCCGGGTTCGTGGTGCAGCAGGCCGCCATAGTAGCCGCCGGACTGATTGGTGGGAGACTAATAGCCGCAATTCTGGCCAGAAATCCGTGCGGCTTCGGTCCACGGGGGTTTTATTATAACCAAGGCTCGACGCACGATGAAGAAGATGCCTTTGCGATTGATTTCACCCGATACAGGCGCAACATCCCTTATGATCCTGAATCGGGAGGAACGCCGGTCCTGGCGGTTCGTGATGGTATTGTCGCCAGCGTGAGCGCCGGCAGGGAATCGGGAGATTCGAGCGCCTCCAACATCGTGGAGATTGTGCATGAGGATCCTGGCAATCCGACCGACACCGAACGATTCCGATCCCGGTATTTGCACCTTGCGGGGCCGTTCATGATACCTGTCTCCGCGATGATGCCCGTCATCACCGGTCAGCGACTGGGCCTGATGGACGATACAGGGAATTCTTGGCTTAATCATCTCCACTTCTCAATTCACGACAGGAACATACCCCACCCCAACGAATCCTATGGAAGCAGTGTGCGGCCGAGCCCCCTCGATGGGGTTCGCCTTGGGGATGGCGACTCGGGGACCTGCGTCAGATCCTCGAACATCGAACGCTTTCCTGGATTAAATTTTAGGCCGGCTATTGTTAGCTTTGGTTCCGTCCAGGTGGGACAAACCGAGACGCGGACGTTGACGGCCGAGAACTCGGCAGGGGTAAGCGTTATCATATCGCTTGCAGCTTCCCCCTCGGGCTCTGTCTTTCAGTGGGAAGCTTTCAACGGTGTGGTGGCGGATGGCACGGAAATAAGCTTCGACGTAGCGTTCCGGCCAACGCGTAACGCAATCGAGCGAGCGTCATTGATGATGACAAGTACCGCAGCTGGAAGTCCGCACTCAATCGGACTTATCGGAAAGGGGCCAGGAGGATTTCCAGATCCGCGACCAGAGCCCGAGCCGGATATGCTGGAGTTTATGCCGGTCCTGATCAATTTTGGTTCCGTACCCATAGGAAGCGTTGGGGTGCGGTCACTGACGATCAGAAACCCGACGGGATTAGTTGTCAATATCTCGTTTCCAGGGTCTTCCCCAAGTTCTGTCTTTCAATGGGAAGGCTTCGACGGTGTATTGGCGAACGAGGCGGAAATAAGCGTTGATATAACGTTTCGCCCGACGAGCAATGCCATTGAACGGATGACACTGATCGTGGCTAGCACCGCTGCCGGGAGTCCACACTCGGTGGGGCTCATCGGGAAGGGGCCAGGAGGTTTTCCAGTCTCATAAAAAGGCGATTTCCCGTAGTTGGATGAGCCTCGTGATGAGTGCCGCGTGGAGCATAGACCCTTCAAGAAAGACTTGCAATAGTTGATTTAGGGCATCATAAAGGCGAGCATGATTGCGGCTACACCATCGGATTTGAACCGGAGCATGGTCGACTCATTCGCCCGGTGATCCGATAGTCCTGCTCGACTGTGTATTGTATGTAATGCGATGTGGCTTCGTGGCATGAGTCAGCTTGCCTAAAACCGGATTTGCACTGCGCACCCATGAGAGTGCCCAATGATTATCTTAGCAACAAATCCTCCAGCGTCAGCCGGTAAATTTCGGGCAACTGTTCCATATCCTTGACTTCAACATATTCATTGAGCTTATGTATGGTAGCGTTGCGTGGCCCCATTTCCACCACTTGCGGGCAGATATCGGCAATGAAGCGCCCATCGGAGGTGCCTCCGGAAGTGGAGAGCTGCGGTTCGATTCCTGTCACGGTTCTGATCGCGGAACTAACTGCTTTCACCAGGTTGCCGCGTGGGGTGAGGTAGGGCTTGCCGGAAAACTCCCACTGCAAGTCATAATCGAAACCCTGCCGGTTGAGGATGTCATGCACCCTGGCTTTCAGCGATTCAACCGTGCTGGCGGTAGAGAAACGGAAATTGAATAGTAGGGTGACTTCGCCGGGGATCACGTTGGTGGCGCCGGTTCCACCATTGATATTGGAAATCTGCCAGGTGGTGGGCGGAAAATATTCGTCGCCGTCATCCCAGCTGGTTTGGGCCAACTCGGCGATGGCAGGGGCGGCGAGATGGATGGGATTTTTTGCCAGGTGAGGATAAGCGATATGGCCTTGTATCCCCTTTACGGTCAATGTCCCGGACAGGGAGCCGCGTCTGCCATTCTTGATCGTATCACCGAGGTCATTCACGCAGGTGGGTTCGCCGACGATGCAATAGTCGATCAACTCATTACGTGCCTTGAGTGCTTCCACCACTTTGACGGTGCCGTCCACGGCGATGCCTTCTTCGTCCGAAGTGACAAGCAGTGCGATCGAGCCACCGTGGCCGGGGTGGGTGGCAACGAATGTTTCAATCGCGGTAATGAAGGCTGCCAGTGATCCTTTCATGTCGGCCGCGCCGCGGCCGTAAAGCCTGTCATCGCGAATCACCGGTTTGAAGGGATCGCTGTCCCATTGATCGACGGGGCCGGTTGGAACCACGTCGGTGTGACCGGCAAAACACAGAAGCGGGGCGCTCGTCCCGCGCCGTGCCCACAAATTATCCACTTCGCCGCAGCGCATCCTCTCAATGTTGAAGCCCATTTTTTCCAGGCGATTAATCAGGATTTCCTGGCACCCGTCATCGAAAGGCGTTAGCGAGCGGCGGGAGATGAGCGCTTGTGCAAGAGACAGCGTGTCATGGTACATGGGATTTTTCCTGGAAAGAAAATTGGTTCTGGATAAGCTGCTTCAGTATGGCTTACCCATAAGCGCATGCGTATTTACGGCTATAGATTCCTGCCGGGATGAAATGATAAGTCGCCCGTCAGCCTATATAAATGGTGGTCACTTGCAGCCAGAGGATTAATCCTGCTCAAATCCCGCGCAACAGCTCATTGATGCCGGTTTTCGCGCGGGTTTTGGCATCCACCTGTTTAACGATGACTGCGCAGTAAAGGCTGTATTTTCCGTCCGCAGAGGGCAGGTTGCCTGAAACCACCACCGACCCCGGTGGGATGCGGCCATAGCTTGTTTCACCGGTTTCGCGGTTGTAAATCTTGGTGCTCTGGCCGATATATACGCCCATTGAAATGACCGAGTTCTCTCCAACAATCACGCCTTCGACGATTTCTGAACGCGCGCCGATAAAGCAGTTATCCTCGATGATGGTGGGGTTGGCCTGCACCGGTTCGAGCACTCCGCCGATGCCTACCCCGCCGGACAGATGCACATTCTTGCCGATCTGGGCGCAGGAGCCGACCGTGGCCCACGTGTCAACCATGGTGCCTTCGTCGAC
>JBOIFK010000004.1:0-11521 GCA_050741585.1 Nitrosospira sp. | reverse complement strand
AACTGGGACACGCTATACAGTCGCGCAGAAACGTTCCTTTCCCGGCTGGAGGAACTGCTCCCCGCCGATCCGCCTGGCCCCGACTGGAATGCTGCCACGGCGTTTCGCTGGCGGAAATGCGGCCGTGCGGGATTTATACAGCCGGTCACCCATCCACATCGAATCATGCTCGATGCATTGCAAGGCATTGAGGAGCAAAAAAAGCTCATCGATCAGAATACCGATCAGTTCGTACGGGGCTATCCCGCCAACAATGTACTACTGACGGGCGCGCGCGGGACAGGCAAGTCATCGTTGGTAAAAGCGGTGCTGAACAAATATGCGGCTTCGGGATTGCGGCTGATCGAAGTGGAAAAGCATGACCTCATCGATCTGCACGACATCGTTGAGCAAATCCATCAACGCCCGGAACGATTCATCCTGTACTGCGACGACTTGTCCTTCGAATCCGATGAACCCGGCTATAAGGCATTAAAAGTGGTACTGGATGGCTCCATTGCCACGGCTTCCGAGAACATTCTGGTTTACGCCACTTCCAACCGTCGTCATCTCATGCCTGAATTCATGCAGGACAACCTGGAGACCCGACATATCGGTGGAGAAATCCATCCAAACGAGTCGGTCGAAGAAAAAATTTCGTTATCGGAGCGTTTCGGTCTATGGCTGTCATTCTACCCTTTCAATCAGGATCAATACCTGGACATCGTCAGGCAATGGCTCACTTATTTCGGCGTCGGGGAAATGACTCCGCCGGCACGCAAGGCGGCGCTGCAATGGGCGTTGGGGCGCGGTTCCCGAAGTGGCCGGGTCGCGTGGCAGTTCGCGCGTGACTGGACAGGGAAACAGAAAACGGATTCCGCGAGGGAACGGTAAACGTTCCTTTCAGCATGTATCATCCTTCTGATATCGTTGAAGTCGCCGTCGCGGTCATCATCCGGCCGGATAGCAGTTTTCTTCTCGCCCGGAGACCTGACGGCAAACCCTATGCTGGCTACTGGGAATTTCCTGGCGGCAAGGTGCAGCCTGATGAATCGTTAATTCAAGCGCTCAAGCGCGAATTACTGGAAGAACTGGGGACTTATGTCGAACACGCCTATCCCTGGATTATTCGCACGTTTACCTATCCACACGCGACTGTGCGCCTCCGCTTTTTTCGTGTCGTGGAATGGCATGGCGAACCGCGCCCTCGTGAGAATCAAGAATTGTCCTGGCAACGCATAGACGATGTCCGGGTTGAACCGATGCTGCCGGCGAATGCGCCGGTATTGCGGGCACTTGATCTGCCGCCGGTTTACGCAATCACCAACGCCACGGAATGGGGAACGGAAGCTTCATTAACACGGATAGAAGGCGCATTGCATAATGGATTGAGGCTGATCCAGATACGGGAAAAAGAAATGGCGAAGAAAGCATTGCATGGCTTTGCCAGTGAAGTGATTGCACTTGCTCATCACCACGGCGCCAAAGTATTGGTGAATGGCAACGTTGGCTTATGCCATGAGGCCGGTGCGGATGGCGTGCATTTTCCGTCAGCCCAATTGATGAATCTTACGGGACGCCCGGATATCGGATGGTGTGGCGCATCGTGTCATAATGCAGAAGAGCTTTCCCGGGCTGAACAGCTGGGCATGGACTTTGCCGTACTCGCACCGGTACTGCCGACACTGAGCCACCCCGAATTTTTGACCCTGGGTTGGCGAAAATTTGCCGTGCTCCTCCGGAACTGTTCGATTCCAGTCTATGCGCTTGGCGGGTTGCGCCGCGAAGATTTAACCACGGCTTGGGAACATGGCGGCCATGGCATCGCCATGATGCGAGGCATCACGCCGACCGCCAATATTTTAAATCCGACCGGCGGGCAGGATAACGTGCAACGACTCTAACCTCGCCTAATCCCCTGGTTCGGTCGTCGGTTATTTCTCTTTTTGGTCGTTTTCCTGCTCTTCCGCGCCCTTTTCCGTATCCGGGATACGGTAGGACTCTGCCGCCCACTGTCCCAGGTCGATCATTTTGCAGCGTTCCGAACAAAACGGGCGGTAACGATTTTCGGGACTCCACACACTGGTCCTCCCGCACTGAGGACAATTAACGAGGGGCTTTTTCATAAGCGGTCAGTCCAGATAATGCAGGGAGACTCCGGCCAGCCATTTCCAGCATGGGTACACAAAATTGACCCAGACGCTGACACACAAGCATGGGTTAGTTACAAGACATTATAGGCTAAAATGAAAAAAGTCCCGGACCACGCCCTTGCGAGTGATTAGGCAAACGCCGGCGCTATCCGCGATAAAAACGGGCCGGAAATTCGAGTTGCGTATTGATCCGTAAGACGCTTATGGCAATTTCTCCCGCCCAATCAATATGTTTTATCATGGATGTTTATTTTCTAATACATATTATGATAAAATGGTTAAGTTTTTTTACGGCTTTTTTGGAACTGACGAACCTAAAAAACGGAACTGCAAAATATGGCAGATATTGACCAAAAAAAAGAAATGAATAGCAGAAGACGTTTCCTCATTACCGCAACTTCGATCGCGGGCGGAATCGCGAGCGCTGCCGTGGCAACCCCCTTCGTGATGAGCATGATGCCCAGTGAGCGCGCCAAGGCCGCGGGGGCACCGGTTGAGGTTGATATCACCAAGCTCGAGCCAGGCATGCTGCTGATGGTGGAATGGCGTGGCAAGGTCGTATGGGTACTGGATCGTACTCCCGAGATGCTGGCCAACCTGAAGAAACTCGACGACCAGCTGGCTGATCCTAAATCGGAAAAAGCCCAGCAACCCTCCTATGCTCAAAATGAGACACGTTCCATTAAACCGGAATTGCTGGTGGTTGAAGGTGTTTGCACCCACTTGGGGTGTTCTCCTGTATATCGGAAGGATATTGCCCCGGCAGATCTTGGCGCTGATTGGCTGGGGGGGTTTTTCTGTCCCTGCCACGGTTCCAAGTTTGACCTGGCGGGCCGTGTGTATAAGCATGTTCCGGCGCCCACCAATCTGGTCGTCCCTCCCCATACATATTTGAGCGACAACCTTCTGTTGATCGGGTCTGATAGCAAGGAGTCCACATAAATGAGCAAGCGACTGGCGTCAATGATTGACTGGATAGACGCGCGTTTTCCGTTGACTTCCAACTGGAAGGCTCATCTCACCGAATACTACGCGCCGAAGAATTTCAATTTCTGGTATTACTTCGGCTCACTGGCGATGCTCGTGCTGGTGAACCAGCTCCTTACCGGCATTTTCCTCACCATGAACTACAAGCCGGACGCCAACATGGCGTTCGCCTCGGTGGAATACATCATGCGAGACGTGGATTTCGGCTGGCTCATCCGCTACATGCATTCCACCGGCGCATCCATGTTCTTTGTGGTGGTCTACCTGCATATGTTTCGCGGGATGATGTACGGCTCCTACCGCAAGCCGCGCGAACTCCTGTGGCTGATCGGCATGGGAATCTTTTTCGTCCTGATGATGCTGGCATTTACGGGCTACATCTTGCCGTGGGGCCAGATGTCCTATTGGGGCGCGCAAGTAATCGTGAGCATGATCGGCGCGATTCCGGTCATCGGCCAGACCCTCTCAAACTGGCTTCTGGGCGACTTCATGCTGTCGGATGCCGCGCTCAACCGTTTCTTTGCTTATCATGTCGTGACCCTGCCGGTATTGCTTGTGACATTGGTGGTCGTTCACATCCTGGCATTGCATGAAGTCGGATCGAATAATCCGGATGGCATTGAAATCAAGGCAAACAAGGATCCTGTTACGCATATTCCGGTGGATGGCATTCCCTTTCACCCGTACTACACGGTGAAAGACATTTTCGGCGTGGTGGTATTTTTGATTATTTTCTGCGGCATCATCTTTTTTGCGCCAGAGATGGGCGGCTATTTCCTCGAATACAATAATTTCGTTCCAGCCAATACCCTGCAAACACCTGACCATATCGCGCCGGTGTGGTATTTCACTCCATATTATTCGATGCTGCGCGCGGTCACCGTCAATTTTCTCTGGATAGACGCGAAGCTCTGGGGCATCGTACTGATGGGCGCTTCAGTTGCCATTTTTTGCCTCCTGCCCTGGCTGGACCGCAGTCCCGTAAAATCGATCCGTTATAAAGGGCCCTATTTCAAGATCGCCCTCACACTTTTTGTCATCAGCGTTTTTGTGCTGGGCTGGCTCGGCACGAAATCTCCGACGCCGCTCTATACGCTGCTGGCGCAGATATTCACGGTTATCTACTTCGCTTTTTTCATTCTTATGCCGTGGTACAGCAAAATAGACAAGACCAAGCCTGAGCCGACAAGAGTGAAAGAATGAGAAAAATAACGGATATTCTTTTTATTTTATTCCTGGTTCCACTTGCCGCATTTGCCAGCGGTCCGGAAATGAAATTGGACAAAGCACCGATCCATTCGGCCGACAAGCTCTCCCTGCAACGCGGCGCGCAGACCTTCGTCAACTATTGCCTGACTTGTCACAGCGCTGAATACATGCGATACAATCGGTTACGGGATATCGGCCTCAGCGAAAACCAGATCAGCGGCAATCTTATTTTCACCGGACAGAAGGTGGGTGAGCTCATGACGATCGCCATGAAAAAAAAGGATGCCAAGCAATGGTTCGGCGTCGCCCCGCCTGATCTATCGGTGATTGCCCGTTCTCGTGGTGCAGACTGGCTCTATACCTACCTGCGCAAGTTTTACCGCGATGAATCGACGGCCACCGGCTGGAATAATCAGCTGTTTGACAAAGTCGCCATGCCTCATGTACTCAATCAATTGCAGGGAGAGCAATTGCTCACGGTAAAGATGGTTGACGACGGCCACGGCGGAAAACATGAAGTAAAAGAATTGAAACTGGATAGGCCCGGCACACTTTCAAAAACAGAATATGATTTGTATATCGCCGACCTCGTGAACTTCCTGGTTTATCTCGGTGAACCGGCAGCTACCAAACGGGTACAGCTAGGAATAATTGTGCTGCTCTTCCTTTTCGCCATGCTGGGATTGACCTATGCGCTGAAACATGAATTCTGGAAGGATATCCATTGATTATTTCTTATCTGCCAAAAGTATTGAGCCCAATTATGCCGGGAAGTCACGAATTATGATGACGTTGTATTCAGCCACCACGTGTCCATTCAGTCATCGCTGCCGTATCGTGCTGTACGAGAAGGGAATGGATTTTCAGATTATCGATGTCGACCTGCACAATAAACCGGAAGATCTGGCGGTAATGACCCCATACAGTCGTGTGCCGGTACTGGTGGAACGCGATCTTATTCTATATGAATCCAACATCATCAATGAATATATTGATGACCGCTTTCCGCATCCGCAGCTGATGCCTGCAGATCCGGTGATGCGCGCCCGTGCCCGGCTGTTTTTGCATCGCTTTGAACAGGAACTCTTTTGCCATATTGATTCAGTCGAGCACGCCAACCAGAAAACTTCAGACAAAGCGCGTATGACGATCCGCGATAATCTAACCGTGATAGCGCCGGTGTTCGTCAAACAGAAATACATGCTGGGAGATGAATTCTCCATGCTGGATGTAGCAATCGCTCCTCTGCTGTGGCGGCTGGATCATTATGGCATTCAGCTGCCTAAACAAGCTGCACCGCTATTGAAATTTGCCGAACGGTTGTTCAGCCGGCCGGCCTTCATTGATGCGCTTACCGCGTCCGAGAAGGCGATGCGCAAATGAAGCAGCTTTCCACAAAGTCCTATTTGATTCGCGCTATTTACGAATGGTGTTCCGATAGCGGCTATACGCCCTACTTATCGATTAAGGTGGATGCCCAGACTCGCGTTCCAAACGAATTTGTAAGGGACGGCGAGATCATACTCAACATCAGCCACGATGCAGCACATCACCTTACGCTTGGCAACGATGTGATCCAGTTTTCCGCCCGTTTTAATAGCGTCTCTCGCGAAATCTCGGTACCGATTGATGCGGTCCAGGGAATATTCGCCAAGGAAACTTCGCAGGGTATTCTTTTCCCGCCGGAAAACGAAGCCGACACCACGCAAACTGAAGCAGGCGTTGAAGACCCGAGCAAACCACAGCCATCATCGCGGAGTTCGGCATCTGGTGCGGGTGAAAAACGCCGCTTTCAGGTGATCAAATAACTCCCGGTTCGCTTTCACAGCACCTTCCAAGTTTGCTCCCTCGCTTTCCAGTCACTATAATTACCTCGCGCCGGCATAGCTCAGTTGGTAGAGCAGCTGATTTGTAATCAGAAGGTCCCGAGTTCGACTCTTGGTGTCGGCACCAACAAACCCAACGCACCTTGCCCGTTTGTAATGCAGTTGGTGTTACGGCGTAAATCGCCCATGCTTAACCAGAGATGGCCTCCTTAGTCGTCGGCGTGCCCGTTTGGGACCATCGCCATATCTTCAGGGTTGCTCATTCAACCTCGCCAAGAATGCGTTCGAGCATCGTCCGCTGCGTTATGGCGTAACAGGTTGATAAGCGCTTCAACGCATGCTTAGCGTGTAGATCACTCACCAGATTCAATCGCCCGCCTCTGCCTTCCTTGGCTTTCAGGTGCCGTAATCGATAGGCCGCCTGTCGCTCCGCATTACTCTTTGTCATGTTGCTTCCTCATCATCGTTACGTAGAGATACCATAGCAATGCCTGTTACTGCGTAACAATAAGAAAAAATACACATAACCCAGGGAACCGCTTTTTCACCTTTCCAGTCGCTGCAATCCATATTTGCGGAAATATTTTGGGCAGGGCGTACCCTGTTTGATCCTGAAATTGCTTCACTGTACCGCTATTGCTCGCAACCCCGTATCCCGGATTTAAGAAGATTGTCCCCATCCTCGTCTAACTTTCCCCCCCTGTAGTTGTCTGACGTCTATTCAGCTTAAAACCGGAAACTGGACAAGATCATCCTGTTTTCGAGGCACCATTTGCCTAGACGTTGTTGCTCGATATATTGCGGTTTCAATGATCAATGCCAGGCCCGGGCCCCGGACCCCTGTGAAACGCATGATGGGTGTTACGGTAAAATAACAATAATTAAATAGCTTGCCCGGAACGAATCCATTTTATTGCCGGATTACCCGGGCAGCTTTTCCAGAGGGAATTCAGCTTCAAATCCGGCTTAAATTGAAATTGGTTATTTATAGGATTACGCAATGGATGACTCATCGCTGCCACCCAATGTTATTCGTCTGTTCCGCTCCCGTCCTGCCACAAACTCAAATGCGCAGGAGCATAAACAAAGAGGCCCGGAAAGACGCCAATATAGTAGAAGGCGGCCCGGACAGGATAATCGGCAAGGGCCTGGTGAAAGACAGCTACCTGACCGGCGCCGCGGCGGCGGCCGACGCCACTAAAAGCGGCGGGGTAAGAGAATAGAAGCGGGAACACATGATACGATTCCCCCAATGTTGCTTTGGTGCGTTGATTCATCGGCCTGGGTATCACGTTGCCAATAAGATATCCTTTGCTGATCAGCGATGATGGTATTGCTGCCGAGGCGAAGCAGCGAACCGCATGGCTTGAGCGTACGGCATGCGTGAGATATGCCGCGGGATGATGCTTGTTCCGCCAACTGGGACCGGGAGCCGATCAGTTTCCTCCCTGCTTTAAGGATGGTGCCGCATTCCAGTTTGCTGGTTGGGGAATTTAAATATGAAACGCAAGAAAGCTAAACCAGCCAGGGAAATTGTTGAATCAAGCCAGCAGGTCTCAAGCCGCGCATTTGAGGAACTGCAGCGATCCCAGCACCTTCTGGAGAGTCTTATTGCAGCATTACCGCCTCATGGTAAAAAGGAGCTTGCCGATCTGTTGCAAACCCTTGCACGAGGCGAGGAATCTCAAGAAAAAATCAACTCCGTTCGCCAAAGAGCCCTGCAGATTGTGTCCGATATTTGCAAGCCGAATCCATCTCAGGAAATTGCGGGCCCGTATGCGCCAGGGACGGAGGAACGACGACAGTATGACAGGCGGCAGAAATAAGATACGGCATACCACAAATTAAATTCAATCGGAATGGAAAGCGTTGCCGCAGTCTGATTTCTCATGCGGTTCTCTCGGACTGCTTCCGTATGCGCCGCTTCCGCCATCTCTCCATTGCGCCCTCCTATCGGATAGGCGTACTTCAGTCCAATAGTAAAACCTGGCAATAAGGTTAATATGCTTGCAAATGAGTTCCTTCGCTAACGGGCTGATTTGTATTACCGATTTGTATTGCCGCCTAATACAGACGAAGAGGCAAGCAGAAAGAACATACAGCCGGGCTTGCTAGGTCACTATACGCAAGATTGCAGTTGACAACCTCACCAATGGGCATGACGATGGCTGACATATCGACATTCGACCAGACATATGAACTGGCGGATATTCTGATTAAAAAGGCAACAAAAGAACAACTGGCCGAATGCGCACGATTGCTCGCGTTGAATCTCGCACATCATCAGGTAAAGCACGGGGAAGTACCGATAGATCAAACCCTGGCTTCATTATGTACGTTCGAGCACAATGAAGAACATTTGAATTTGCTCATTGACGGCACGGTAAACCTGATAGGTGTGTTATTGAGTGTTTGCGGCGGGCTAAGAGGAATAAAGCATTAAGTTTTGCCCCTCGTTGTATTGCACCCAATACCGCTACATCGCTGAAACCTTATCATTTCAGACGGAAACAAAAAAAACCCGGAGCGGGATTAACCGTGGCCGGGTCCTGGTCGCTATCGGAGAAGAGCGACCCAAGATGCCTGCAGAAGGGGTAAATGCAAGCACCAAGATTGATCTTCTCATACTGATATGTCAAATCCATGACAACTCATGGCTATTCAAGCGGAAAAGGTTTCTGATCCTCGCTTTTGGCTCTTCTCCTGCACATCAAACTGGGAACTCGGGCAACATCAATTGCTTTCGATGTGCCGAAGACATCAAATAACCAGCACCAAACCAATAATGAGACCGAAAATGACTCTTGCCAGCATATTGTCTTTTAGCCAGGTGTCGACATTTTTCATGAAAATGGAACGGTTCTTCTCCATGAGCGCCGAGTCAAATACTTTATACTCGGCTTCAATTTCGTCATTGTCTCCATCGGTCTTTCCAAACTTCCGCACTAAAAACCGCGATAAGCGCTCCGCAACCCAACCAGCCCCACATAAGGCTGCCGCAGTAAGAAGGATATAGGGGAACGCAATAAAGAACTTGATGGATCTGTCCTGATATTGCTCCATTAAAGGAAAGCCAAATTTATTTAATGAAATGGCGATTACCCACAGTGCCGGAAGAAACAGGCAAACCATCAAAATATGAAAAAGCGATTGTTTCATAACATCTCCTTTCGACCTTAAGGCAGACGGCAGACGAACTCATGAATTACTTTCTCTCACTGCATCATGAAAACGAATGGAACGATTTTGCACTCATTCCATATTTCCTGATAAACAGACTGCCATAGCATATGTGAAGAAGACGTCACATATATGTGATTATTTTGTGAAAACTACTGATGGTTGGAGGACAATGATCGAGAAAATCGACAAGGTAAGCGCGCGATGATGATACGTGTCGAAGAGCGTTCCGTGGCTTTGTGGCCGATAAAGGCAAGAACCGATATCCGGTACGCTACGGAAGTACGCTGTAGTGGAATCAGCGGATTCTCAGCCCATTCATGGGATCAGGCATTTTCATCCTGGAAGGCATGCAAGACGATGAAGCAATTTCGGAATACGCCAGAATGCGGGACAGGCGCAAGATCGGCGCCCTCGGGAAAAGCCTGCTCAAAGGAGGCATCCTGAAAGCGCCGGAGATCCGGCGTTCAGGCAGCTGGTAAATAACCAACCGCCAGAATCCGCCCTAGGGCCTAGTATCCGCCACCTTGGCCACTATGAGACTCCGGGGTGGTATCCAACCGGTGCTCCCTTACGCCTTCTTCCTGGTTCCTGTCAAAACGGTTTTTCTTTTCAGCTTCCTCTCCCCTGGTTGTCCCTTTCTCATATGGTTTTCCAGGGGTTACCGGGGGTTGCATGGAATCTGTGGGCCTTTGCATGGAATCGCCTTGTCCCGGCGTCGGGATTTGCGCATGAACTAAACCTGCCATACTTAAGAAGACCGCGCCTATGAAGGACTGAGCCGCTTTACTTTTTAATATGGAATGATTTTTCATGATTGCTCCTTTTTATCAGCCAGCAATATTGCTGTATAAATAAGATTAAGCGGTAATGAAAAACTCGACTGTGCGACACCACACACAGGATCAGCGGGCTGACAGGGTGCAAGCCCTCACATCGGCATCGGCCACCGGCAACGGCGGCGCGCTCTTTTTATCTTTCGATCCACGCGCATGCGTTACGGGACCGGCTGCATCAGCCGCCAAATGTCCGGTCCTGCCTCTTGAACCAGGATAGCGCGTGCTCAAAATGCTGGGGATCGAAATCCGGCCAATATTCATCCCGGACATAAAAATCCGCATAAACCGATTGCACAGGAAGAAAACCGCTCAGGCGGCGCCCTCCCCCCCATCGCACGATCAAGTCCAGACGCGAAACTTCATTCGAACGAAGGTTGCCGCTTTTAAGACCACCCAAGTCCCATTCCCAACCGTAGTTGATGAGTAGATTGACTTTCATTCCCGTCCCCTGGCGCTGCCTGAATACTTCCAGCACTTTGGGAAATTGCGCCGACGTCTCATCTCCGACGACAAGCAGGGCCGCCCCACGTCGAGCTATTTCAAAAGCGAACGCAACGGAGGCATCGGTAAATGCAAGCTTCTGGGAGGAAGGCCGTTTGGTATTATCCTGCGTAAAGCAATAAATGGAAGCTTCGACAATCCCACGTTCCTTGCATATTTCATACAGTGATATTCCTGGGTCGATACCATAAGCATATCCATCCTCTTTAGGCAGACCCTGATCCATAGCCCAGCGGCGATTTCCGTCTGGAATGAAGCCGATATGGCGCGGAGTACTGTTTCTTGCCATGGCAGTCCTTATTCAAGCATGATCCGATGCTATACGATCCACTGTGAGGCTACAGTGATTTTTTTGCTTCCTCTGCCAGGTACAACCAAGTTTCCACTACTGTATCAGGATTAAGCGACAGGCTTTCAATTCCTTCTTTCATCAGCCACAGGGCCAGATCTGGGTGATCGGATGGCCCCTGACCGCAAATTCCGACGTATTTACCAGCTTTAAGGCACGCCTGAATAGCCAAGCGCAACAGGATTTTCACCGCTGGATCGCGCTCGTCGAACGATTCGGCAATCAGGCTGGAGTCGCGATCCAGTCCGAGAGTAAGCTGGGTAAGATCGTTGGATCCGATGGAAAAACCATCAAAGTATTCCAGGAATTGATCTGCCAGAAGCGCATTAGACGGGATCTCACACATCATGATCAGCCGGAGCCCATTCTCCCCACGTTTCAACCCGTTCTTTGCCAGCAATTCTATCACGCACCTGGCCTCGGTCAGCGTCCGCGTGAATGGGATCATGATTTCCACATTGGTGAGTCCCATTTCGTCACGGGTTTTCTTTAATGCCC
>JBOIFK010000003.1:0-11740 GCA_050741585.1 Nitrosospira sp. | reverse complement strand
TTCCATCTTGTGAGAGCCGCCGGTAAGATCGAGACATAGCCATTGAAGAAAACGAGAGACGAAGCAAGTAATGGAATTGTGACGCGGCGCATGGCATCCCTATTCTTTCCTATCTGGAACCACCGAGGTGAATCAGCTTTGTTGCTATTCTGGCTGATTACGCATGAAATCCGCCGTCTGATCAAACCCCATGGAAAGTTTTTTGCGTACTTCCTCATCCAATCCGATATCCACCATCGCCTGGTACATGCAGGATAACCATTGATCACGCTCGGGGCTACCAATAGGGAAAGGCATATGACGGGTGCGCAAACGGGGCTCGCCGTATTTCTCCGTATATAACGAAGGACCGCCAGTCCAGCCTGACAGAAACATAAACAGTTTCTGCCGGGAATGGGTCAAATCTTGTGGATGGAGCTTCCGAACACCGAAATACTCAGGTTCTTGATCCATCAGATCGTAAAAGCGGTCGACGAGCTGGCGGATGATTCTTTCACCACCTATCCGTTCGTAGGATGTCGCAAGATGCATGTCACTCCTCCTTTATAAACCCTCAATTTGCTATTTCCCCGCGCCCAACCAATACAGTCCGATAACTTTCGCTATTTAATTGGCCATGGCTGGCGGGTTCTCAGCATACGCAATATCCAGTAAATAGCCAGCGCGGCAAGCAAATGCTTTATTGTATGGCCGCTGATCAACTGCTCAAGATCATAAATTTCGCGATCCTGAATTTCCGCCAGTTTGGCGAGGCCATACAGAGCCATTACCACATATATGTCTGCGCCTCGGGTATATCTCGATGGGAAAAAGACGCCGAGCAGAAAAATAAGCAGCAGTGAGTAGAATTGTACGACGATATAGAAATTCAGATTACCCCCACCTTGCTGCTCGCTCCAATACCAGTGTATGACCGTCCCGGCTCCAATCGCAATCAGAACAGGCAATAATCGCAAGCCTGCGCTCGAACTAACACGCTCACTGAGCGTCGCCGCAAGCAGTGCCATTATCCCCGTCGCTATTGGCAGCCGATCCCAAACCAGCCGGTCATTATCCGGCGCCAGATGATAATAGGCTGAGCCCATGGACGCCAGAATCACGCTCAGGAACAGGATCAGGTAAGGCCAGCGCTCAGGCGATGCGACAAAAGCTTTAGAGCGAAGTAAAAACCCCACACCGGCTATTCCAACAAACAGAAAAGCACCGTTGGAGGCAACATTGAAAAAATTTGGAATCGCGAAATAATTGCGCCGGTCCGCAAACTGGTGATATTCCGCCGACTGAGGAATCGGGGGAACAATAGCGGCAGCCATAACGATACCTACCGAAAGAATACCCAATATCCATAGGCGGTGGTTATTACGCATTGTACCGATCCAAATGGTGAAGTTTTCTTGGACTTAGCAAGGATCTTCTCTCAGAGAGGCCAACTCCCTTACCGCTATAGTCTTAAAAGTGCCCCTCTGGAATGAGATACGAGAATTCGTTTAGGATATAAGCGCCAAGCAATTTGAGCACTTTGCATAGCTCCAGGTCCTTCTATTTCATGGAGCTCCTATGGGAGTTATGAAGCAAGCTTACCAATCAGCTTTCAGCGCGTCTTTGCGACTGCTTCCTCCACCCTCTCCACCGCGATGATCTCCATGCCTGCAAGCGCCTGTTTCGGCTTGTTGGCCTTGGGAATAATGGCTTGCGTAAAGCCCAATTTGGCGGCCTCTTTCAGCCGCTCCTGGCCGCGCTGGACGGGACGCACTTCTCCGGCCAGCCCGACTTCACCGAACACCACCATTTTTTCCGGCAACGGCTTATTCTTGAGCGAGGAAACAATAGCAAGCAATACTGCCAGATCCGCCCCCGGCTCGGTAATCCTCACACCACCGACAGCGTTGACGAATACATCCTGATCAAAACACGCGACCCCCGCGTGCCGGTGCAATACCGCCAGCAACATCGCCAGCCGGTTCTGTTCCAGCCCCACGCTCAATCGCCGGGGATTGGGCGCGTGCGCTTCATCCACCAAGGCCTGAATTTCAACCAGCAGTGGGCGCGTTCCTTCCTGGGTCACCATCACGCAAGAACCTGGCACCTGCCCGCCATGGTGAGAAAGAAACAATGCCGAAGGATTGCTCACTTCACGCAGGCCTTTTTCGCCCATGGCAAACACGCCCAATTCGTTCACCGCACCGAAGCGGTTCTTGAAGGCGCGGATCAGCCGGAAACTGGAATGGGTATCGCCCTCGAAATAGAGTACCGTGTCCACCATGTGCTCCAGTACGCGCGGCCCGGCCAACACTCCTTCCTTGGTGACATGGCCCACCAGGATAATGCAGGTGCCGCTGGCCTTGGCCAGCCGCGTCAACTGCGCGGCACACTCGCGCACTTGCGCCACCGAGCCGGGCGCAGATTGCAGCACATCGGAATAAACCGTCTGAATCGAGTCGATAACAGCGATGTCGGGCTTGCGTTCGACCAGCACGGACTGGATTCTTTCCAGCCGGATTTCCGCCAGCAAATGCGCCGCCTGCGCATCCAGCGCCAGGCGTTTCGCCCGCAATGCCACCTGCCGCGCCGATTCTTCTCCACTCACATACAGCACGTTGCGCGTGGTCGACATATGACACAGTGCTTGCAGCAATAACGTGGATTTGCCGATGCCGGGATCACCGCCCAGCAATACCACCCCTCCATGCACCAGACCGCCTCCCAGCACCCGGTCAAACTCGGCCACACCGGTGGAGTAACGCGGCTCCTCTCCCGCTTCCACTTCGCTCAAATTCTGCACTTGAGCGGTTTCGGAGACAGGCGTGAAGCGCGATACGGCTTTCTCGGCAATGGCCTCGACCAGCGTGTTCCATGCCTGACAATGCGGGCACTGCCCCTGCCATTTCGGAGTCTGGCCGCCACACTCGGTGCAGGAATAAATAGATTTTGGTTTAGCCATTCTCAAGAAAACAACTTGTCGCCCTGATTCGATGTCCTGACATCGCTATCTTAGCTTGTTCACCATTAAAACGAGGGCGCGTTTCGCTGCCTCAATGATTCCATGTCCATTGCGGCATCCACCAACCGCTCCAACGCAATATACAACAAGCGGATCGCCACTGGATTCAGGAACCTTTTTGAATAAATGCTTGCTGCTTGCTATTTACATGGAATTGTCTATATACAATACAAGGCAGTACGGACAAAACCGAAACGCTTGCAACAATGTCTATTTCACAACCGCTTCAACGCAAACGTTCTCCAAGCGGGGCTGGCAAGTGGTTATCTCCGGCAGAGATGTTCGCCCCTGCCACAGGCGCCAAGCCTATGGAAAGGCAAACCCTCGATCTTCTTGACAGGCCTGTTGCGACCGAGATCCTCCTGATTGACGATTTCCTTTCCGGCGAGGAATGCAATCTGATCCTGGAAGAACTGGAGTTTGCGTTATGGCGGCCGAGCTTGACCTATATGTTACAGGACGACGGCACGCGCCGTGATGTACTAAGCTCTTACCGCGTGAGTGAAACCGCACAGCAGAAATGGTTCAGCGATGAATTGCAGACGGTGGTGGCGGGAATCGAGGCACGTTTTGGGACATTGTTCGATCTGGACGTCGCGAACCTGGAATTTTGGCAGGCGACGAATTACCCGGACAATGGAAGTTTTTACTATCATCTCGACGCCGGATACTGGGAAACGCATTATGCGGCCGACCGGATTTTAACGTTACTTCTCTACCTGACGACTCCGCAAAAAGGCGGTGGCACGCACTTCCGTGCGCTCGATATACAAGTTGAAGCGAAAGCAGGCAGGCTGCTGGCCTGGAACAATCTTTTTCCGAACGGATATTGCAATCATCGAATGATCCATTCCAGCGTGCCCCTGCTCAAAGGGAAGAAAACGACGCTGATTACCTGGCTTAGGCAAAAGAAATTCAGAATTCCACGCATTCCATCCACAAGCGAGGCTAAATCATGAATAGACAGAAGAGACGCGATCAAATCATACGGGAGATCAGAAACAGATATGGAGATGTAATCAATTTGGAAACATCGCCGCTGGTACTGATCGAAATCATTCGTAATTATCGGAATGTCTTCGACGATGACGATGGCGGCGGGGGTGGAGGGGTCAGCCCTGGAACCAGCACGGTTGCCGTTGCCGGCCCGGAGAGCCCTCCCACCCCGCCCTCGCCGCCATCCCCACCGGAGTCCGAACGTTTTGAAAGCGAGGAAATCCTGAAAGCACTTCTAAAACTGCAGAGGCAGGTTAACACGCTCGACAAAAAACTGGACCGGCTAGCGCCGCCAGGCGGCGCACCCAGCTAGCCAACCCCTGGGGGAGCCAGTCCTCCGAGTTCATGTCCTGACTCTACTCCAGACTCCGTGGCGTTGAGCGGCTTTGCCCGCCGGTTCCGGCCACCAGGTTGCGACAAAACCGGCGTGCCAGGGCGCTGCCAATCATGAACAAATAGCCGGTCACGCTGCCGGCCATGACATGCATACCTTTTCCGGATATGTTAATGTTTATGCCTGAGGCTCTTTTGCGGGCCCTTTTTCCAGCTTACATGGTCACAATCAATGAATAGGACGATAACCGGTATTTTAAAAATTTTGGTCTTGAGTGCAGCCGCATTGCTGACAGCCTGCTCGACGACGCAAAAAAACACGCAATCGGCAAGGGCAACGGTCGAGCAATTGCTCATCAGCGAAGCGGTGATGCGCAGCCTTCCCCGCAAGCCTGAAAACTTCCTGCCGGTTCCTCAAGGTTCAAACATAGTCCTTGGTACGTTGGGGTTGACCGCTGACCATGCGCTTCTGCAACCCATCCTGACAGGCTGGCTCGGGAAGCAGGGATACACCATTGTGCAGAAAGACGATAAAAATGCAACCCACCGGATCGATGTGATTGTAGGAGCCCTCGGCACTGAGGTCGCTGGTACTTTCTTCGGCATGCCGCCAATCCAGAGCGTGCTTATCCCCTTCGCCCTGCCGGAATTGGCGCTCTATAAAGCACAACATCAGGTAGGATATACCAAATTCTATATGAACATTTTTGAAATGCCGGGGGGCAGGTTTGTCGGATCGACTCCCATTTTCCTGGCCGACACCTATTACAGCGACTATACGATTCTTTTTATATTCTCATTTGCCTCGACAGACCTCAAATCCCCTCCAAAAACCGGTGCCTTCCACCGCAATCCTCTGAATGGCCTAGGTTCTCTGGTAGAGGATGAAGCGGGATCGGAGGCCGGAAACAAGAGCCAGGTGTTTCCAAAGTAACAAGCGAGGGCGCGAAGAATATCGTTGGCAGTTATCCTGTCCCTGGTTTTCTTCCCGTTTTCCACTTCACCATCAAACCCGGCTCTCCTGCTGTCGCCTGGAAGGCGCAATCCACCCCGATTCCCGGCACCCAAACCAGATCCTCGCCGCTGAACATCAGCGGCAATGCTTCCCGCTCCCAAGGCGGGAGCGATGCTTCGCGTAAAAGGTTTTTGAGGCTGCGGCGGGGACGGTTGCAATCCAGGCGTAGGCGTTCTCCCCCTTGGCGCACGCGAATCGTGACAGGGCTTTCCATCAGTTTTTGAAGATTGATTCCCAGACCCTTCCGGCACGTGAATCTGATGGTGCCGCCCAGGTTGTCAATGACCAGTTGCTTTTCTCCGTGCCATGCCAGTCGCCATTCCATGCGGGGAAGTAACCCTGCATGACGCACGTGAACTGCTCCCCTGAAGCAGCGAACCTCGGTATTTCCAAAAATGATATGCAACTTGGAATCCACGCGTGAGGACAACAACTGCCGCAGGATGTCCTCCAGCTTTGCCGTGCTGGGCAGTATCGCCCCCTGCCGGGCCAAGGTGTAGCGCAACAAATTCCTGGCGCGAGGAAAACTCAATTCCCGCAAATTCCCGATTTGAAGTTTTCCTGCAACAATACATTTCCTGCTGTCGGCCTCGGCCAATTCATCCAGCAGACCTGATGCCTCGGCCATATGCCGGCTTGCACGCAGGAATGTGGCACGATAAGAAGGAAATCGCTTCTCCAGGAGGGGGAAAAACTCGTGGCGCAGGAAATTCCGGTCGAAAGATACATCATCGTTACTTTCATCGGCGACCCACCGCAATGCATTTTCTCCGGCATAACTCTCGATCTCGCGCCGCGACATATCGAGCATCGGCCGCAATATCCGTGGTCCGCAATATGACGTCCGGCTCCTGACGCCTGGCACAGGATTGCTGATTCCTGATGTTGGATCCCTGATGACCGGCATTGCCCCCAATCCCTTCACGCCCGCTCCGCGCAGCAATTGCAACAGCAGGGTTTCAGCCTGGTCGTCCAGATGCTGAGCCAATACCACGTAATCTCCTTTCAATTTCCCGAATATTCGATAGCGCTCGTCACGGGCGGCAGCTTCAAGGCTGATACCGGCTTCCCGGTGGATTTTTAGCTTGATGCTTCTGAACGGAACGCCTTTGGATCGGCATAGATCGCGGCAGAATTTGTTCCACTTGTCAGCGTTGGCGCTGATGCCGTGATTGATATGTATGGCAGAGAGTTTGAACTGCATTGGAACCGATAGCGTGGCAAGCAGGTCCAGCAGGATGACCGAATCCACCCCGCCGCTCAGCGCGACAATCAGACGATCACCGCGCCGAATCTGTTTACGCAACACATTTTCGGCCTTGCTGGAAAGGCTACTTGAGTTTGATTTCCTTGAACTTGCCATATCCCATCAGCCGCTCGAAGCGTTTCGCCAACAACATTTCTGTGGAGTAACCCTGGAAGTGGCCAAGCGATTCCTGTAACGCCTTCTTTACGGATTGCATGATAGCGGAGTAATCGCGATGCGCACCGCCGGCCGGTTCGCTGATAATCTTGTCGATCAGTCCCATCGTTTTGAGGCGATGCGCGGTAATGCCCATGATTTCGGCAGCCTCGGATGCCTTATCCGCACTCTTCCACAGGATCGAGGCGCAGCCTTCGGGAGAAATGACAGAGTAGGTTGCGTATTGCAGCATTTGCACCACATCGCCCACCGCTACTGCCAATGCACCACCGGAGCCGCCTTCGCCAATGATGGTACAAATCACTGGTACCTTCAATTCTGCCAATACATAGAGATTTCTGCCGATGGCCTCCGACTGGCCACGTTCTTCGGCACCAATGCCCGGGTACGCACCTGGTGTATCGACGAAAGTGCATACCGGCACGGAGAATTTTTCCGCCAAACGCATCAAACGAAGCGCTTTGCGATAGCCTTCAGGCCTGGGCATGCCGAAATTACGATGAATTTTTTCCTTGGTATCACGTCCCTTCTGATGACCGATGACCATTACCGTCTGACCAATAAACCGTGCCAGCCCGCCAATGATGGCGTGATCATCGGCAAAACTCCGGTCACCGTGAAGCTCCTCGAAGTCAGTGAACAGATGCTGGATATAATCGAGCGTATAAGGACGCTGCGGATGCCGCGCAACCTGCGAAATTTGCCACGGCGTCAGCTTTGCATAGATACCATTCGTAAGCGAATGGCTTTTCTTCTGCAGGCGAAGGATTTCCGCTGAAATATCCACCGCCGAATCGTCCTGGGCAAAACGCAACTCCTCGATTTTTGCTTCAAGCTCGGCGATGGGCTGCTCGAAGTCCAGGAAGGAGATTTTCATGAAACACGGGCTTAATTTTGAAACCGCAATGATACAGGAATACCGAAATACCGCACGACTGTATCAGGAACAAACTTCGCCGAGCACTGGCGGAAGGCCGCAGCAAGGCTCACAAGCACCTGAACCATGTAAAAATGAGGCCAAGCCAAATCCGCCGGAGGCATGGAAGATAAAGATGAAAAGAATGGTGCTTGCCGCTTGCCTGCTGACAAATATACAAGCCCATGCACAGGACGGTGGCGGAATCTTCAAGAATTCGTTCTCGCCATTTACCGTTAGCGGTTACGCTGAAGCTTACTACGGCGCCGATTTTAACAACCCGATTGGCGATACCAAGCCTTCATTTCTCTACAGCTTCAATAAAAATAATGAGGCGTCGGTGAACCTGGCTTTCATAAAAGGATCGTATGTCGCAAACAGGGCCAGGGCTAATCTTGCGTTGGCTGCGGGCAGCTATATGAGTGCCAACTACGCAACCGAACCAGGCATATTGGGAAATTTTTACGAAGGAAATGTCGGGATAAAGCTGTCTCGCGAAAACAACCTGTGGCTGGATGTGGGCGTATTCCCATCGCACATTGGACTTGAAAGCGCGGTGGGTAAAAACAATTGGACATTAACCCGAAGTATCGGGGCGGACAATACTCCTTATTATGAATCCGGCGCCAAAATCGGCTATACATCGGGGGATGAAAAATGGTTTGTTAGCGCCCTGGTTCTGAACGGATGGCAGCACATTAAACCAGTGGAAGGAAGCTTCATCCCCTCATTTGGTACGCAGGTGACTTATAAGCCTTCCCCGGGAATTACCCTGAACAGCAGCACGTTTGCCGGCAGCGACAAACCAGAGGACGCCAGGCAAGGGCGTTACTTTCATAATTTTTACGGCATTTTCAGGTTGAATGATAAGTTTGCCACGACCATGGATTTTGATATTGGCATCGAAGAAAGAAACCAGAATTCCTCAGTCATGAATACCTGGTACAGCTCGATGGTGGCCCTGAGATACACACCCACGTTAAAAACCGCCGTCACGATCCGGGCGGAATATTATGATGACAGACATGGGGTGATCATCGGGTCCGGCACCCCCCACGGTTTCAAAACATGGGGATTCTCAACTAATTTTGATTACCACATCACGACCAATTTATTGTGGCGAGTCGAAGCAAGAACATTAACTAGCAGGGACAATATTTTTACCACAAGGGACGGTAGCACCACTGACAATAACACGTTTATCACAACCTCATTAGCGGTCAATTTTTGATGCGATTATTTGCTCACAGAACAATAGCCCGTTGTTATGATAAATAGATATCAGAAATTCTCGCCAAATAGATCCAGAGCATTGAATCCGCTTGCCTGATCAGAGCTAGATTTTGCAAATAAAGTCTCCGCAACACTCCGCATCTGCTCTGCTCTCCGCCAGCCCGATTGACGGCATCACAAACGATGTTCGGAATTCACTGAAGAAACGTATAAAATAGCGGGTTTTTTGCCATCCTTCTCAGGAAACACGTCTTGATCACCACCGCCAATATCACCATGCAATTCGGGGCCAAGCCCCTGTTCGAAAATGTCTCCGTCAAATTTGGCGACGGCAACCGCTACGGCCTGATCGGCGCCAACGGCTCCGGCAAATCCACTTTCATGAAAATTCTCGGCGGCGATCTCGAGCCCACTGGCGGGAATGTCAGCGTCGATGCCGGCGAACGCGTGGGCAAGTTGCGTCAGGATCAGTTCGCCTTCGAGAATTGCCCTGTCATCGATACGGTAATGATGGGGCATGACGAATTATGGCGCGTGAAGGAGGAACGCGACGCGATCTATGCCGATCCTGATGCCAGCGAAGCCGAGTATATGCATGCCGCCGAACTTGAGGCACGCTTTGCCGAACTGGATGGCTATTCCGCCGAAGCGCGTGCAGGAGAGTTGCTGCAGGGTGTCGGGATTCCGCCGTCACAACACCGGGGACTGATGAGCGCGATAGCACCCGGATTCAAGTTGCGCATACTGCTGGCACAGGCACTGTTTGCCGACCCCGAAATTCTGTTGCTGGATGAACCAACCAACAATCTGGATATCAACACCATCCGCTGGCTGGAAGACGTGATCAATGCAAGCAAGAGTACGATTGTCATCATTTCTCACGATCGCCATTTTCTGAACAGCGTCTGTACGCACATGGCAGACCTGGACTACGGAGAGATCCGTATCTACCCAGGCAATTACGACGACTACATGACCGCATCCACCCAGGTACGGGAGCGCATGCTGGCGGATAACGCCAAGAAGAAAACCCAGATTGCGGAATTGCAATCGTTTGTCAGCCGCTTCTCCGCCAACGCCTCCAAGGCGCGGCAGGCCACCAGCCGCGCGCGCCAGATCGAGAAAATAAAGCTGGAGGATGTAAAACCTTCCAGCCGCCAGTATCCCTACATCCGCTTTGAGGTGGACGACCGGGACAAACTGCACCGTCTGGCAGTATCGGTGCAAAGCATCGGCAAGCATTTCTCCGGCATGGAAAAACCAGTGCTGAAAAGATTTAGCGTTAATGTCGAAGCCGGAGAAAGAATCGCCATCATCGGCCCCAACGGTATCGGGAAAACGACGCTGCTGCGCTGTCTTGCCGGCGATCTGGCGCCCGATGCGGGGGAAGTAAAATGGGCGGAGAAAGCTCGCCCGGGTTATTTCGCACAGGATCATGCCGCTGATTTTGAAATAGACATGTCGCTCACCGACTGGATGACACAATGGCGGCGTCCCAGCGATGATGATCAGGCGGTGCGCAGCGTCCTTGGAAGGCTGCTCTTTTCCGGTGACGAAGTGAAGAAACCGGTGAAAGTCATTTCCGGCGGGGAGGAAGGGCGCATGCTGTTCGGCAAGCTCATTCTGCAAAAGCCCAATGTGCTGCTGATGGACGAACCAACCAACCATCTTGATATGGAGTCCATTGAATCCCTTAACAGCGCACTGGAAAAGTTTACCGGCACGCTGATCTTCGTTTCCCATGACCGGGAGTTTGTGTCCTCACTGGCTACGCACATCATCGAAATGAAGCCAGACGGGATCACCGATTTCAAGGGCAGCTACGAAGATTACCTGCGAGGTCAGGGTGTCGTATAAGAAGTTTTTCAAGCTGGCAGCAATGCGGCACGGTAGCGCCCCCAATCGAAGCACGGCCCGGGATCGGTTTTCCGGCCCGCTGCAATATCGCAATGTCCGACAATATTGGTAATGGGATAGGCCTTTTGCAATGCCTGCGTGAGCGCTACCAGCGTCGCATACTGGCTGTCGGTAAAAGGCCTGGTGTCACTGCCCTCAAGTTCCACGCCGATTGAGAAATCGTTACAGTGGGTCTTGCCTTGCCAGCAGGATACCCCTGCATGCCATGCGCGCTTTTCGCAGGAAACAAACTGGATGAGTTCCCCGTCCCGGCGGATGAGGAAATGAGCGGAAACCTTGAGATCGCGGAGAGCCTGATAATAGGGATGCGCTTCGAGATTCAACCTGTTGGTAAACAGCTCGATCACCCCGTCGCCACCAAACTCGTCCGGCGGCAAGCTGATGTTGTGGATCACCAGCAAATTTATGGCGCACCCAGCCGGACGATCGTCGCTATTAGGTGAAAAAATAAAGCGTACGTTGTCCAAACAACCTGTCTCGTCAATTTGTATCGGGCTGGCCTTCACGTGCTTTGCTCCACGCTGCCTGAGTCATTGCAAATTCGGAAAGCGGCAAATCTACTGCTGCAAGTGCAAGCGGCGATGCTCGTCGCTACAAAAAAATTTACCCTCGGAAAGAATACTCTCGCTTTTTGGCAAATGCACGCCGCAATGCGTGCAGCGCACCATATCCTCGCCTTCGATGGATGGCGTCTCTTTGTGAGCCTCTTCCTGCCGCTTCTTTAATCCGCGCTGATAGCTCCGTATTACCCAGAAAACGAGCACGGCAATCAGGACGAAGAACAGTAGTCTACCCAATAAGTCTCCGTTACCGCATCAAAATTGGTCGGGGTGAGAGGATTCGAACCTCCGACTCCTGCGTCCCGAACGCAGTACTCTACCAGGCTGAGCTACACCCCGAACTGTA
>JBOIFK010000002.1:0-4324 GCA_050741585.1 Nitrosospira sp. | reverse complement strand
CCTTTCTTCGAGGGGCAAACAATGAAAGCCAATGAACGAAACACGAGTGTTCTGGCTGATTTGCGAGATCGTGATAATTGCCGGACGTGAAGTAAGCATGAGATGTGTCTTGCACGCCTAGCTTGGCAGTGTAGCTTCCATCAAGCGTCTTAGCTAAAATCCTTTTAGCTAAGGTAGTTTCCAGGGTGTTCACTTCTACCTCATTCTTGCAACTATCACTAATCATCTGCCATCGCTCATGTAATTGCTCATTGCGCGCATCCCATGCTGTCGGTAAAACATCCCCCTCGGTTTGTAGCCGGACGCGTTCTGAGTAAAATCCCCAGTAATGATCTAGAGCACGATCACATTGCTCGTTAGTGACTCCCAACTGCTGGAGTTGAGTCAAAAACACGTGGTCACCATTATTTTTACTCAGCAAGTCTTTGTATGACGTCGATATCAGGGGCCTTTCGACATATCTCGCCATGCGGTGTGCAGAAATTTCTAAATGCAACCGATTAGTAAATGTACCTTTTTCAACCCAAACTTGTTTTCTGCCTACCCACGCCTCCTGGCAAGTATGAACAAGAAGCCCAATTAAACTGCCGTATATATCTTCCGCCTTTTCACGTAAATCAGGAGGCAACTGAAATAACTGGATAGTTGCGTCTTTGGCGTCAATACCCGACGCGGTTGCGTACTCATCCATCAATTTTAGGTTTCCGATCAGAAAATACAGATTTTCACTAGAAAATGCTGCGACCGCTTTGATGCTGGCAGCACTTTCACCATTTGCCCTAATGGCACGCTGCCTGATTTCCTTGATACATTCCTCGATCTCATCTTTTTTATCTGCGGCACCGATCTTTTTTGCGAACGCTTGGGTGGCAACTTCCTTGTTTGTCACAAGACAGTAGCTGACGTTTTCATATTTCTGTCTCACAGCCTCCATCGCGTCCAGCCAAGTATGCAGGGTATGCCAAAGATTCTTACTGCTGTCCCGAAATGGATGGCCGGAACTCTGGATGGAATGTTTGTCTTGCTCGAAAACGATCTGCACCAAACCGGCGGCGTCCTGCTTGATTTCCACAACATCGTCTTCTGTCTCGATGCCGACAATTGTTGTCTCTAATTCACTTGAAAACAAACGGTAAAGCACCCGCTGAAACTGAAAGATGTAGCCAGCGATTTTTGCACTGGCTTCGACCGTTATCATAGGCTCCTCCATACCCGCTTCTACAAACAAGCATTGTAGCGCAGGTGACGGCGTGAAGTCGCAGATCCATTGCAGGCCCAGCTTGTTGATCGAACGGGAGGTAATGATGACTGAAGAAGTCATTAAATTTCCCGAGAATGAGCTTCGCTACCGATACATAAACGAACTCGGCCAAGTCCAAGATCAGGAGCTATCTGGCGCAAACGTCTGCTGCGATAGAAATCTTTTGCAACAACCGTGGTTTCGATGGACCAAATCAACCAAGGCATTTCCGCGATCACGCAAGCAACCAAGACCTCCGAATCACGTCTGCAAATTACTTATTCATCCGGGCAGCATTCTGGAAAGCGCAGGCGAGTATGTAGCGGACGGACTGATTCTCGCGATGACGCTGTAATTGACGCTTCCGGCTGTGCCCTTTTTTATAGACACTGGCATTTGCTGAAACGCCCACAGTCCCAGGTTGTCATACTGCAGGTTTTGGCTGCTGTTGAAAAATGCTCGGACTGTAATTGGGCCTGTCATGGGGCCGGTCGTTGAGCTAATCCTAATCCTATAGCTCGGCGACTTCCCATTGGGCCCTCCGGCATTATCGGTACAGATAGAATCGAACATGGGCATAGCGGGGTCCAGTGAGCTGGGAGTCCCTGGTAGCAGCCGGTTGGCCAATGCAGGGTCGTAGCGTAACGTCACGATATCGCCAACAGTGCGGAAGCGAAGCGCGTTAACATCATGCCGTGTATTATCGATAAACATCGTGGAAATCTGAAGGAGCCTCACCGACTCGAAATTTTCTGTCTGCACGGGGTCCGGGCTCACATCCTCCGTGAATTCAAACGTTCCCGCCACATGGAGCGTGGTTGCCAGATCATTCGGCTCTTCCAGGGTCAGAGTCCAGGCGAGATTCATGATCTGATTGGTTGTGCGGCCGTTGCGTGAACGATTTGGAGGCGAGCCCGTAATCCGCATCAGCATCCTGCCCGCGCCATCCTGATCGAGTTGGGATGTGTCGATCGCAACGCGCTGTAACTGGGGATGGAAGAATAAGATCCTCTTCGGAAATGAAGCCGATGTGCCGGAGATTGCCGGGCCGAGGACAAGGCTTTGACCGAACGGCAATGGTGGCGCGGGATCGGCCCCGGGCTTGAGCCGCAGGTAACCGGAAGCATAGATGACAAGAACCTGGGGGAAACGGTTTGTATTGGGTACGCGTTTTGCAAAGACCAGGAGCCTTGTTCTCCCCATCGGCTTGCCATCGATCAGGACTTCGAACGGAGCTTCCGGGATGGACGCCCGCAACTTTTTTATCATCCATACGCCATTGTCAAACATCTATCTTCTTCAAAGCGTTGTCATCTAGAGGGGAGGAAGAACCAAGAGGCGGGAAACATGGGAAACATAACCCGAAGAGATTTCATTTAATTGATGGATACGTGGAATGTATACATAGTTCGCTGTTCAGACGGCAGCTTATACACTGGTATTGCCATGGATGTCGCGCGGCGCGTGGTTGAGCACAATACGAATGATGTGCTCGCGGCCAGATACACCCGCGCCCGGCGTCCGGTGATGCTGGTGCACCAGGAAAAATACGATACGCGCTCGGCAGCAAGCAAGCGCGAGTACGAAATCAAGCAAATGGGCAGGAAAGAAAAATTGATGCTGTTTGTAGCCGATTTGAATAATAACGGAAGCGCTTGTTGAAGCATTCACCGAATTTGCCGCGGTATCGCCTTGCTCATGACCCGCAGCCTTGATGACCCAAACTCCATTCAACCCAGCTCGAAAACAAGCACTTCCGCTTTCTCCCCCTGATCGAGAATAACGCGGCTTTCTCCCGTGAAGCTTGCGGCATCGCCTGCCTGGAGCCGGGTGCCGTTGAGCGAGACGCTGCCACGGGCAACATGCACATAAGCGTAGCGATCTTTTGCAATCGCTCTTTCGATTTTTTCATCCACATCCACCAGCGCGGCGAACATACTGGCGTTGGCATGAATGACGACTGAACCTTCGGCACCCTCCGGCGAGGCAATCAGGCGCAATTTGCCGCGCTTTTCCCCGGCATCAAAATATTTCTCCTCGTAACCAGGTGGGATACCCGTCACGTTCGGCAGAAACCAGATCTGCAGGAAATGGACCGGTTCCGTGGGAGATGCATTGAACTCGCTATGCTGAACACCCGTGCCCGCGCTCATGCGCTGCACGCTGCCCGGACGGATGACGGAGCCGTTGCCGATGCTGTCCTTATGCGCGAGCGCTCCTTCCAGCACGTAGCTGATGATCTCCATGTCCCGATGGCTGTGCGCGCCGAAACCCTGGCCGGGCTTCACCCGGTCTTCGTTGATAACGCGTAGCGCGCGGAATTGCATGTGCTTCGGGTCATGGTAATCCGCGAAGGAAAAGCTATGCCAGGAGTCCAGCCAGCCATGTTCGGCATGGCCTCGATCTTCGGCGCGGCGCAGTTCAATCATGGTATCCCTCCATTATTGTTCGGTTTACAAAATACCGGTTGCAACGACAGGCCGGCGAGCGCAGCCCGTCATCTCACGCGCCCGTTACCGTCGAATTGTATAAGGAAAATGCTGCCGGTGCCCCCCCGACGAAGTGAGCGACCTTGGGCGCGGCGGCGCCAAGGTGGAAGCGGTCCACGTTCTCCTGAACACGCTGGTCTTCCCGCGTGACGCGCGTATGCTGGCGCAGGTGATCGAGCCACGAGTCATGCTGGAATAATTCGATGTATCGCCCCGGTGCCGAGATGTCCTCGAAAATGCCCCAGGCAAACGCCCCGTCTCGCCGGCGCGCGGTGCCAAGCTGCCGGACCGCATTCAGGAATGCTTCGCGTTGATCCAGCGCAATCTCGTATTCTATTGTGACCAGCACCGGCCCCCGGTCTTTTTCCAGCTCTTCCACCGAAGAGGGATGAGGCCAGTGGTTGGATGGAGAGAGATCGGGCGCTTCATACATGCCGAGGCTGACGCCGCGGACAGCCAGCGCGGCCAGGATTGCCGCCACGGCCGAGATCGCCAGCGCGGCGGGGGTTCCGGCCTGGGCGGCAACCCATCCCCATAGCAGGCTGCCGAACGTCATGCCGGCAGCGAAAACCATGAGATAAAGGGACAGCGCGCG
>JBOIFK010000001.1:0-3411 GCA_050741585.1 Nitrosospira sp. | reverse complement strand
GTATTGCGCTCACCCCAGCTGCGTGCCGCGATGCCGCCTGGCTGGGCCCGCAGATGCTCGGCCACGCGCCTGGCACACGAGCCGAGAAAATCCTCCCAATCGATGTAACCCGGTGGCAGCAGGTGTTGCGGGCGGCGCTCAACCAATGTCCATACTACATATTCGGCCTGATTCAACTTTGGCAGCACAAAGTCGGGGTTGCTGCTTCGGACTGCAGCGGCAAAACCATCGAGCACATTATCCATGACCTCCCGGCGGAATGCGCGTACCACGCGGTAGGCAACCGATGCCGTTGCGGCATGTCCATTCCAGTCACCGAGCGCCTGTTCCATCTCGGCGCGCCACGGCGCCGCTTTCGTCCGATTCAAAGTTAGTTGGAGAAGTTGTTGCCAGCGTGCCAGGAACAATGCGCGATCATCAAGCTGGATGGCAAGCATATTGGCCGGCGAGAAATTTTCCCGTTGGCGCAAGCTGTCGCGGATCTGCCTTGCGCGCGCACCGAGTTCGTAGCCGCCATCGCCGAGTCGGTCGAGCATGGGGCCGTCGACAATACGTGCGTTCGCGCTCCATAGGCGCCGCCCTGGCGGATCAATGATTAGCGGGTACTGCGCGGGCATGAGCCAGCCATTCCATCCCGTGTCAGGTGTGTTCCAGTTCGCCGGAAGGATGGGATCGTAGCCGCCGGTTCGCGCTGGAATACGGCCTGCAATGGTCCAGGCAATCTTTCCTTTCCGGTCGCCGACAATAAAATTCTGTGCCGGAATGCCCGCATTCTGTGCGATCACGACTGCCTCGTCCACGGTCTCCGCCTGTTCCAACAAGGCAAGTTCCATATTGACCGCACCCGGCCGGTGCGCCGTCCAGGCCAGCGCGAGTGACGTGCCGTCGTGATCGGTCGCCAGGATCGGACCCCACTCGGTCTCGTAAACATCCAGCATCTCGTCCGGCGCGTCGCGGGTATGCAGGATTTCCCGGTGAATTGTGATGGATTTCCAACCTGTCGCGCTGCGATAGCGCGAGGCATCCGCCGGGTGGCGTGTGATGCGGACCCAGTCGAGGAAGTCGCCATAACTGTTGGTAAAGCTCCAGGCGACCTGGCGGTTGGAGCCGACGGCAATGGCCGGAGTGCCGGGCAGGCTGGCGCCAATGACGTCATTCATGAGTCCAGGGCGGCGGGAATTCGGGTACATCAGGCGTGTGCGGAACCATATGTTCGGCACACGCAGATCCAGATGCATGTCGTTGGCAACAAGCGCGGCGCCCGAAGCCAATGTGCCGGCGACGGCGAAGCTGTTGCTGCCGGGCAGGTCGTTGCTATGCTCACCCAAGCGCCCATCATGGCGACGCATAAGGCTGGGATCAAGCTTGCGCAGATCGAGCTCGTCAGCGGAAGGAGGCTGGGGCCATTGAAGTGCCGTCCCGACAAGGGGCGCATCCCACTCGCCGCCGCTGGCGGTCAGAAACCGATAAGCGGTGTCAGGCAACGTCGCGCGCATGGTGGAGAAGGCAAGCTCCCGGCGATTACTGGCATCGTTTAGTGTGAAGTACATCGCTTTCACAACCAGAAGGCTATCCTCGCTGCGCCACGCAAGCGGGTGGGTACGTGTCAGAAGATAGGGAAATGGAAGCGCCACAAGCGCATCAAGACCATTATTAACGCCGTCGCGATAGGCGTCGAGCAACTGTTGCTGCGCCACTGGTAATCGTTCCAATGTACTCGATGCGCGAGCGCGCATGCGGTGTGCCCGTGCTTTGCGATCGGCTGGCAGCGCGGACGGTCCGAACAGCTCGGCCAGTTCCCCGGCTGCGCTGCGCCGCATCAGGTCCATCTCGAAAAAGCGCTCCTGCGCATGAACGTAGCCGAGCGCGCGAACCAGATCGTGACGATCCTGCGCGCGCAATGTCACGCTGCCTAGCGCGTCGCGTTCGACAGTGACCGCACCAGCCAGGTCAGCCATGCCCACCGTTCCGCCGTATTGAGGCAGGCTGCCCCGCAACACCAGCCAGATACCACCCGCCAGCACCAGTGCCAGTACAAGAAATGCGAACAAAAAGCGGCGGATAAGGCGGAGCGCAGCGGTCATATAGAACAAGGTGATGGACAGCGGTATGCTGGCACGCGCAGCGGCGCTGGTGCTGTTCGATCCGGCTGAACAAACTCAGGAAGAACCGAGCTGTTGGCGAATAAATTCGATGCGCTTGCGGTTGACTCCCAAATCGCCGCTTCCCAGACGCGAGGATGAGCGAACATGAATTACCTCCGCAGCCGGGTCAAACCAGAACTCGGCGTCGTCCACGTACTTCATGATTCGGGTAGTGAACTGTGCGTAAAGATAGCCAGGTTCTCTTTTCACGATTTGCGCGCCGTCCATGGTTTCCACAATGCCGGCAATACGCGCCAGCGTGCCGGCTGCGTCGCCTGTCACTGGCAGCGGCGCGATGCTGGCGTAAGCACGTTGCGGATGGTCGGGATAGAGCGAGGCCTGGCTGGACACGCTATTAGGTGTTCCTGACGGCGGCTTGAGCCTTCCCTCATGCACGCCCAGGTCAGTTGGGGGCGTGCCCTTAAGCAGCCCAAGTTGACCGGCTACCACTGCCGCGATCACGATTACGAGGGCGACGATGAGCAGCCACTTGATAATGACCATGTCGGGATCCTTTCGGACGGATCTGGAGGATGCCTGAGTTGCCTACGGTATGATCATGATGATGCTCCCATCATGCCAGGCGTTCTCCGTTACCATTCTCCACCATTATGAATAGTCGATCAGGGGACTACTTGGTTTTACTGTTTGCGAGGATAAATTCCGCCAGACGTTGCGCTTGCTCACCTTTGATATTGGGGAAGGCGGGCATGGACATGCTTCCTTTATGCATTTTCTGGATAATGGCATCCTTGTTCGCCGTGGCGGAGCTCAATGTCATTACGATACCGGCTGCTTCCGGCTTGTGGCACTTGGTGCAGTTTGCATAAAATATATCTTCTCCGCTTGCATTCTCGGGTGGCGTGTAACTATCAGTTTTCGAGCAGCCAACCAAACTTGCCAATGCAGAAACTGCTAGCAACAAGGTTATTCTCTTCACTTTGCACTCCAATGTTTTCTGAGGATGGAAATTCCAAATTTACTTCAGGCCGTCCTGGACGAAGCATTAATGGGCATTATATCTTTCTATCCGACGGCTAAAAGTATTAGTTGAGATATTTGTACCGCTGGAGCGCGCCACCGAAATGGGCGGCTGGCCCTCTCCCTCTATCTATATGCATGAACGCAGCGGGCTTACGGCGTGGGGGCGGAGTGAAGACTTCGTTTCTCCGACTTCTTTAATCTTGGTTAATTTGTGCCGGCAGGCAACCAAGGAGACGAAGAGCGAGCAACACGGTGAGCGGAAGATAAATGAGCAGTCCTGTCA